>NZ_LZMI01000066.1:0-24715 GCF_001665475.1 Gordonia sp. 852002-51296_SCH5728562-b
ATCACCTCGACCAGATCGGTTTTCGACAGAGATTCGTCCTCGGCGACGCGCGCGAGCACCGGCGGCTGCGACGCGGGCACGCCTGTGGCGTCGGCCGCGCCGGCCGGGTCGGGGAAGGTTTCCAAGGACATACATCGAACATACAGACGAGGTCTGACAATTCTCGCCGCTGATCTGCGGCGGATTCTGAAGCCTACTTCCCTCAGCCGACTGATCTCTCATCCCGCCGACCGTGCGCCCCATCCCGCCGACTGTGCGCTCCATCCGTCCGACTGGGTAGAGAACACAAAAGGTGGGGGAGGAAAGTTCCTCCCCCACCTCGTGTGGGTCACTTCAGACTCAGCCAGATCAGAGACCCGGCCAGATCAGAGAACTCAGTACTTCTCGCCCTTGGCGGCCTTCTCGACGAGCGAGGCAGGCGGCTCGAAGTGCGAGCCGTACTTCTTGGCCAGGTCGCGCGAGCGGTCGACGAAGCCCTGCAGTCCACCCTCGTACTGGTTGATGTACTGGATCACGCCACCGGTCCACGCGGGGAAGCCGATGCCGAAGATCGAGCCGATGTTGGCGTCGGCGACGGAGTCGAGGACACCCTCGTCGAAGCACTTGACGGTCTCGAGGGCCTCGGCGAAGAGCATGCGCTCCTGCATGTCCTCGAACGGGATCTCGGTGCTGCCCGACTTGAAGTGGTCGCGCAGACCCGGCCACAGCCGGACACGCTTGCCGTTCTCGTCGTACTCGTAGAAGCCCGCGCCTTCCTTCTTGCCCGGACGACCTTCGTCGACCAGGTAGTCGATGACCTCGAAGGAGCCGTGCTGCGGCAGTTCCTTGCCCTCGGCCTTCGCGCCGTCCTCGCTGGACTTGCGGATCTTCTGCATCAGGACGAGGTTGAGCTCGTCGGACAGCTGCAGCGGTGCTGCCGGGTAGCCGGCCTGCGTGCCCGCATGCTCGATGAACGCAGGCTCGATGCCCTCACCGACGGCGGCGATGGCCTCGTTGATGAACGTACCGATGACGCGGCTGGTGAAGAACCCACGGCTGTCGTGAACGACGATCGGGGTCTTGCGGATCTGCAGCGTGTAGTCGATCACCTTGGCCAGCACCGCATCCGAGGTCTTCTCACCGCGGATGATCTCGACCAGCGGCATCTTGTCGACCGGCGAGAAGAAGTGGATTCCGATGAAGTCCTCGGAGCGCTTCACGCCCTCGGCGAGGATCGTGATCGGCAGTGTCGAGGTGTTCGAACCGAGCACGGCGTCGGGTTCGACGACATCCTCGATCTCCTGGAACACCTTGTTCTTCACCTCGACCGACTCGAAAGCGGCCTCGATGACAAGGTCGACGCCCTTGAAGTCGGCGGCATCGCCGGTCGGGTGAATCCGACCGAGCAGCGCGTCGCTCTTCTCCTGGGTGGTCTTGCCGCGGGAGAGTGCCTTCTCCTCGAGCTTGACCGCGTAGCCCTTGCCCTTCTCCGCGTTCTCCAGCGACACATCCTTGAGAACGACGTCGATGCCTGCCTTGGCCGACACGTAAGCGATTGCGGCGCCCATCATTCCGGCACCGATCACGCCGACCTTCTTGGCCTGCCACTTCGGGTAGCCCTCGGGACGCGAGCCACCGTTGTTGATGGTCTGCAGGTCGAAGAAGAACGCCTTGATCATGTTCTGCGCGACCTGGCCGGTGACCAGCGAGACAAAGTAGCGGGTCTCGACGAGGTCGGCGGTGTCGACGTCGACGTAGGCACCTTCGATGGCAGCGGCCAGGATGGCGCGCGGCGCAGGCATGTTCGCGCCCTTGATCTGCTTGCGAAGCAGAGCGGGGAATGCGGGAAGGTTGGCCGCGACCGACGGGTTGGTCGGAGCACCACCCGGAATCTTGTAGCCCTTCTTGTCCCACGGCTGCTGTGCCTCGGGGTTCTCCTTGATCCACGCCTTCGCAGCGGGCAGGAGCTCCTCAACCGATCCGACGACCTCGTCGACCAGACCGGTCTCCTTGGCCTTGGTGGCGTTGAAACGCGGACCCTGCAGCAGCACGCCCATCAGCGCGTTCTGCATGCCGAGCAGGCGGACGGTACGCACGACGCCGCCGCCACCGGGCAGCAGGCCGAGGGTGACCTCGGGCAGGCCGACGACGGCACCCTTCACGTCGGCGATGACGCGGTAGTGGGTGTGCAGCGCGAGTTCGAGGCCACCGCCGAGGGCGGCACCGTTGATGGCTGCCACAACGGGCTTGCCCAGCTTCTCCAGGCGACGCAGCACGGTCTTCATGCCGTTGGTGCGCTCGGTGATCGACGCGGCGATCTCTTCCTTGGACTGCGTCCGCTCTGCGGTCATGTCCTTGAGGTCGCCACCCGCGAAGAAGGTCTTCTTCGCCGAGGTGATGACGACACCGGTGATGTCGTCCTTCTCGGCCTCGAGACGGTCGACGGTCGCGGCGATCGAGGCGATGAACGTGTCGTTCATCGTGTTGGCGCCCTGCGCCTTGTCGTCCATGGTGAGGACGACAACGCCGTCGGCGTCCTTCTCCCAGCCAATCATGTTGTCACTCATTGCTTTTGAAAGTCCTTCTGTAGGTCAGAGACGCTCGATGACGGTCGCGACGCCCATGCCGCCGCCGATACACAGGGTGATCAGGCCGTAGCGGCCGCCGGTGCGCTCGAGCTCGTCGAGGCAGGTGCCGAAGATCATCGCGCCGGTTGCGCCCAGCGGGTGACCCATTGCGATGGCGCCACCGTTGCGGTTGACCTTCTCGTGCGGGATGTTCAGGTCCTTCATCCACTTCAAGACGACCGCGGCGAACGCCTCGTTCAGCTCGAAGACGTCGATGTCGTCGACGGTCAGTCCGGCCTTCTTCAGCGCCAGCTCGGTGGCCGGGGTGGGACCGGTGAGCATGATGGTGGGCTCGGAACCGATCTCCGCGAAGGAGACGACGCGACCGCGCGGGGTGAGCCCGTTGCGCTTGCCTGCCTCTTCGCTACCGATGAGGACCAGCGACGCACCGTCGACGATGCCGGAGCTGTTGCCACCGGTGTGAACGTGGTCGATCTTCTCGACGCTGTGGTACTTCTGCAGCGCGACGTCGTCGAAGCCTGCCATCTCGGCGAGCGCGGCGAACGCGGGCTTGAGCTTGCCGAGCGACTCGACGGTAGAACCCGGACGACGATGCTCGTCGTGATCGAGCACGATCACGCCATTGATGTCACGAACCGGGACCACCGACTTGGCGAAGTATCCACCGTTCCAAGCGTTTTCGGCCCGCTCCTGCGACTCTGCTGCGAAGGCGTCGACGTCTTCGCGGCTGAATCCCTCGATCGTCGCGATGAGGTCGGCACCGATGCCCTGCGGCACGATGTAGTTGTCGTACGCGGTGGTCGGGTCCATGAAGAGTGCGCCGCCGTCGCTGCCCATCGGGACACGCGACATCGACTCGACGCCACCGGCGAGCACGAGGTCGTCGAAGCCGGACGCGACCTTGGCCGCTGCGAGGTTGGTGGCCTCGAGGCCCGACGCGCAGAAGCGGTCGATCTGGGTGCCGGGGACTGTCTCGGGCAGGCCGCTGTTGAGAGCTGCGGTACGCGAGATGACGCCGCCCTGCTCGCCGACCGGCGAGACGACGCCGAGGATGACGTCGTTGATGTCGGCGGGGTCGAGGCTGCCGTGACGTGCGAGAACCTCGTTGATGAGGCCGGACGCGAGGTCGACGGGCTTGATGCTGTGCAGCGACCCACCGCGCTGCTTGCCACGCGGCGTACGGATCGCCTCGTAGATAAATGCTTGATCAGGCACGAATGTTCCTTTCACATGAACCAGCGATGGTTACCTTACGAGGCTAACGCGGGATCACTTCTTTGGCTATAGCAGGTGGTCAACTAGTCGCGGAAGCGGACAGATCTGAGCTAAGGTCGATTAACAATGTCTACTCAGAAGCCACGCCGCTCACGGCCTGCCGACCGCAAACGGCAGCTGGTCGACCATGCCGCGGCACTGTTCCTCGATCGTGGCTACCCGCATGTCTCGGTCGCCGACATCGCCCGCGCCTCGGGCGTGACCGCGCCGTCGGTCTACCGACACTTCGACGACAAGCAGGCGTTGTTGTCCGCGGCCGTGCTCGCGGGCATCGACGACCTCGAGGCATGCACCGACCGCACCCTCGGCGACGGTCAACGACCCCTGAGTGAACTGATCAACGCACTCTGCGACCTCGGCGTGCACCACCCCGAATCGGTGTCGCTGTGGCGGTGGACGAGCAACTATCTGTCCGAGGACCAGAACAAGCAGATGGTCCTGCGCACCCAGCAGGTCCTGGCGCGCTGGGCGACCGCGATCGTCAGTGAGTGTCCCGGCCTGTCCGACCGAGAGGCCCGCTCACTGGGGTGGGCGGCACTGAGCGTCGCGGGCAGCCTCGCGGTACACAACTCGCGGATGTCGGCGGCCCGTGCGCGCGCCGAACTCGTCGTACTCACCGAACGCCTGCTCGACCTGCGCCCCGCGACCGCACCCGACCTACCTCCCGAGCCCACCATCGCCGGCCTCTCGTCGTCGCGGCGTGACGAGATCCTCGACGCCGCGGCCGCGCTCTTCGCCGATCACGGATACGCCGACGTGGGGGTCGACGACATCGGCGCCGCCGTCGGAATCACCGGACCCAGTGTCTACAAACACTTTTCGTCGAAGCTCGCCATCCTGCTCGGCATTGGCCAGCGCAGCGCCATGCGGCTGGAGACGGGAGTCATGGCCGCGCAGTCGACCACCGCCGACCCCGCGAAGCTCCTCGGGCTCCTCGTCGACTCCTACGTCACCGTTATCACCTCGACGCCCGACCTCTCCGTGGCGTTCAACAGCTCGGCGGTCTTCGCCGGGCAGGAGGCCGCGGCGGAGCTACTCGACGTCCAGCGACGCTACGTCCGACGCTGGATCGACCTCCTCGGCCAGATCCAACCCGACGTCCGGCCCGATCAGCGCGCGGTGGCGGTGCACGCCGCCCTGTCGATCGTCAACGACGCCGTGCGTATGCGCCGCGGCACCACCCGACCCGACTTCGCAGCCGAGATGGCCTACCTGATGAAGGGCGTCCTGGGACTATGAGGTCGGCGAACCGCTACCGTTGACCTATGCACAGGGAGCACGGCATGGGCGGGGGCGTCTGTGAGTAACCAGGAACGTTCGGGACTGAGCGCTCCCGAGCCGCGATACACGCGCGATGAACTCGTGGAAGAGCTGGGACTCTCTCCCGAGTATGCCGAAAAGATCTGGAACGCTTTCGGTTTCGCGCGACAGTCGACACCTGACAAGATCTTCACAGCGGAAGAGGTGAAGGCACTCGGACTCTTTGCCGACTCCGAGCACACCATGCCAGAGGTGGCGCAGGTCGCCACCGCACGCGCGATCGGGCAGACAATGTCACGCCTCGCCGAGTGGCAGGCCGACCAGTTGACCGAACTCGAACGCAATCCCGACGTTCCGTGGACCCGTGATCAGATGGCGAACGCATTGGGCGTGATGCAGCAGTTGATCTGGCGCAGGCACCTCGACATGTCCATGACGCGCGACGAATCCCGCGAATCCGACGAGCGGATCGAGCTCGTCGTCGGGTTCGCCGACATCGTCGGCTACACCAGCCTGTCTCGACGTACCCCTCTCGACGAGCTCGAGCATCTACTCGAGACGTTCGAGGACCGCACCTTCGACGTCGTGGCCCGGTACCGCGGCCACGTGGTCAAAACCCTCGGCGACGGCGTCATGTTCACGTTCAGCTCGTCGAATGCCGCCGCGCAGGCAGCACTCGCAATACACGAACTCAGCGATGACAAGCCCATCCCGGCACTGCGCGTCGGACTTGCGCGCGGACAGATTCTCTCCCGACTCGGCGACGTCTTCGGCGAGCCCGTGAACATAGCTGCGCGCCTGTGTGGTTCAGCGCGGCCGGGCAGCACGCTGGTCAGCGAACCTATGGCCGACGACATCGCCGACGACAACCGCTTCTACCTGCGGTCGATCTCCCCGCTGTCGGTCCGCGGCTACCGGCGCCTACGCGCAAAAGTGTTGGAAGCCAACAAGTATTACGAATCGGACGCCAAGTCAGGAGGCGAGCCCAAGTCGGGAGACGAGCCCAAGTCCCGAGCTGAGTCGACATCCGATGGGTCGACGGCCGCCGAGTCCGCCGACGACGTCGCCTCGTAGACGCGCACCTCGTTCGCCTTGATGACCAGGTAGACCCCGCGGCCGGCGTCGAGCTCGAGATCTCCGACGGCTCCCCACGTCACCTCCGCCGAGACCACCTGCCCGTCGACGTCGCACCGCACGATCGCGTGATCGCCCTGGGGCATCACCTCCGAGACCGTTCCGCTCAAGACCGTGCGTGGACTGCCCTGCGGCGCATCGAGATACAGCGCAACGGCACGCGGCGAGAAGGTCGCCACCGCCCCGGCGCCCGGTCTGCTCACGTCTGCCGACACGCCCGTCACCCTGCCGCCGCCCGCAACCCCTACTACCGTCGCGGGTGGCTCGAAGGTCCCGACGAACATGTTGAGGCCCGTGAGCGCGGCGGTGAACGCTGTTTCCGGACGCCGCAACACCTCTCGCGTCGGACCGCGCCCGACGACCCGTCCGCGTTCGATGATCACGACGTCGTCGGCGAGTGCGACGGCGTCGACAAGGTCATGTGTGACGAGCACCGTGCAGCCCTTCTGCTCGGTGATCAGCGACCGCAACAGCGTGCGCATCTGTTGTGCCACATCCACATCGAGCGCAGCGAACGGTTCGTCGAGGAGCAGAACATCGGGCTCGGTCGCGAGGGCTCGTGCGATCGCGATGCGCTGCGCCTGTCCCCCCGACAGTTGTTTCGGGGAACGGTCGGCGAACTCGGCAACGCCGACCGCGGCGAGCCATCGTTCGGTACGGGCTGCCACCTCTTTCCGCGACAAACCCGCGGACTCCGGTCCGAATGCGACGTTGCGCGCAACGCTCATGTGGGGGAACAAGCGCGCCTGCTGAGCGAGCAGCACCACCGACCGGCGATGTGGTGGCACAAAGGTTTTCCCATGCTGCAAACTGCGCCCGTCGTAGTCGACCGTCGAGTCGTCGGTGCGGCGCAGTCCGGCCAGCACGGCGAGGGTGGTGCTCTTACCCGACCCGTTGGGTCCGAGTATCGCGCAGGTCCTCCCATCCGCGACGTCGAGGTCGATCTCGAGAAATGGCGTCGCACAACGGATCGACGCTCGCAGGCCGCTCACGCACCCACCGCCGGGGACCGTCGTAGATGCACGGCGACGACGACGAACAGCGCAACAACCATCAGCACCAGAGACAGCGGGAGGGCCTCGATCGGATCGTTGATCGAGTCGAGGTAGATCTTCAGCGGTGCCGTCTGCGTGGTTCCCGGCAGGTTACCCGCGAACGTGATGGTTGCGCCGAACTCGCCGAGCGCCCGCGCAAAGGCTAGTACCGCACCGGCTGTGAGTGCTGGAAAGACCAGCGGCAGTGTGACTTTCCACAGAGTCCTCGTCGGGCTCGCGCCCAGCGTCGCGGCGATCTGCTCGTAGTCCGCTCCGGCCGACCGCAACGCGCCCTCGACGCTCAGGACGAGGAACGGCATGGCGACGAACGTCTGCGCGACAACCACACCGGCCGTCGTGAATGCCAACTGGATTCCTGCGCGGTCCAGATACTGACCGACCAGCCCGTAGCGACCCAGCGCGTACAGCAGCGCGATGCCACCGACCACCGGCGGTAACACCAAGGGCAACAACACCACTGCGCGCAGCACGCGGACAGCGATTCCCTGAAACCGAGCGAAGACAAAGGCGATCGGCACGCCGAGGATCACGCATATCAGGGTGCTCACCACCGCGGTCAGCACACCGAGCCTTAGAGCGTCGAGAGATGCTTGCGAGGTGATGGAACCCCAGAAGTCTCCCCACGGCATTCGGACGATGATCGCGAGCGGACCGATCAGGATGAAACAGATTCCGATGACGGCGGGGACATACACCCACAGCGGAATCCGACGCATGACTTGCTCAGGAGCTCGCGGGCTTGAAGCCTGCCGCAGCCAGGATCTCCTGCCCGGTCTGACCCGTCACCATGTCCTTGAACTGTGCCGCCTGCTCAGCATGCTTGGTGCCTTTGACCGTTGCGATCGGATACTTGTTGACCACCTTGGCGAACGCCGGGTCGTCGACGGTGGAGACCTTGTTGCCCGCCGACTTCGCATCCGTCACATAGACCAGACCGGCGTCGGCCTCACCGGAGGTGACCTTGGTCAGCACGGAGGTCACCGACGTTTCCTGGCTCACCGGCGACAACTCGACGCCCGTGTTCTTCTCGATCGTCACCGTCGCCGCCCCGCACGGGACCTCCGGCGCACAGACGACCGTCTTCACGTCGGCATTCTTCAGACTCGCGAATCCGTTGATCTGCTTGGGATTTCCCGGCGCCGTGGCGATCACCAGCGTGTTGGTGGCGAAGATGGCCGGGTCGACCGCCTTGTCGCCTAGTTTCTGCATCGTCCGCTCATCCGCGGTGGCGATCACGTCGGCGTCAGCACCCTGGTTGATCTGGGTGACCAACGCCGACGACCCCGCGAAGTTGAGCTTCACGTCGACGTCGGAGTGCGCCTTCTCGAACGCATCGGCCAGCTCAGTGAAGGTGTTCTTCAACGACGCTGCCGCGTACACGTTGAGAGTTACCTTCTGCCCGTCGGTACTCGAAGAAGCACCGCTCGACGAATCACTGTCCGACGAACATCCGGCGACGGCGGCGATCACGGCGATGAGCGCCGCGCAGACGGCCAGCAGACGACGAACCGGTACAGGACGAGACGACCCAGCACGCGATGACACAGCAGTTCTCACTTCTCTCCCGCGCACGCGGGTCACTTGTTCGGATCAGGACGTTCGACGATCACCGTCGTCGCCTTGACCACCGCGGTCGCGACGACGCCGGGTTCGAGTCGGAGTTCTCGCGCGGCTTCGGCACTCATCAGCGATGTGACCTCGAACGGCCCGCACTGCAGAGTCACCTGAGCCATCACGGTGTCGACGACCAGGTCCGTCACCAGTCCGGTGAACCTGTTACGCGCCGATCGCAGCACCCCGGTGCCGTCGTCGTCGGGGACGCGCGACCGGCGACGCGCAAGCGCTGCGAGACCGACGCCGTCGACGGTCGCGACTGCTTCGCCGCCACCCGGCTCGAGCTCGCCGGAGGCCAGCCAGCGTCGAACGGTGTCGTCGCTAACCCCGAGAAGCGTCGCGGCATCGCGTACTTTGATCGCCGTCACCCGAGCGAGTTTAACCGCAGTCGCGGAGAAGTGGGCTGTTGATCGACGTATGTGCGGGTCCACCGATGAATTCTCGGCCGGTCACGAGTCGACACCTGTACTCCGTTCACACCACCCGGCCCCCGAAACTCAGTCGCCGATGTCCGACTCGCCCGATACCGTGAGGAACCATGAGCCAGCCAGCGCCACCCACCACCGCAGGCCACACACCCGGCCCACCCGACACCGTCCTCGACCTCGCCGTCGAGGCCACCAACCTCGTCAAACGCTTCGGCGACTTCACCGCCGTCGACGACGTCAGCTTCAACGTGCCCACGGGCTCGGTTCTCGGTCTGCTCGGTCCCAACGGCGCAGGCAAGACGACGATCGTGCGGATGATGACCACACTCTCGCTTCCGACGAGCGGAACCGCCCGCATCGCCGGATTCGACGTCCGGACCGACCCCGAAATGGTGCGCCGCAACATGGGGCTCACCGGTCAGGCCGCCACGGTCGACGAGATCCTCACCGGCCGCGAGAATCTGCGGATGGTCGGCGGCCTGTACGGCATCACCCGAAAGGCGTTGGCCGCACGAACCGACGAACTCCTCGAACAGTTCTCGCTGACCGACGCCGCCGACAAACAGGTCCGCGCCTACTCCGGCGGCATGCGCCGACGTCTCGACCTCGCCGTCAGCCTGCTTGCCGCACCCCCGGTGCTGTTCCTCGACGAGCCGACGACCGGCCTCGACCCGCGCAGCCGCGCCGAACTGTGGGATGTCCTGCGACGCCTGGTCGCGGGCGGCACCACGTTGGTGCTGACCACGCAGTATCTCGAGGAAGCCGACCAACTGGCCGACAACATCGTCGTCATCGACAAGGGTCGGGTCATCGCCGAGGGCACCCCGCTGCAACTCAAAGAACGTGCGGGCGCGGCAAGCGTGGTCATCACCGTGTCCGACGCCGCGTCACTGCCCGCGGCGCAAGAACTGTTGCGCCGCAACGGCGGAGATGTGTTCGTCGACGAGACCGCCCGCACACTGACCTCGTCGGCTTCCGGCCTCGCCGACCTCACCCGCATCGCGGCCTGGTTCGACGAATCGGGGATCACCGTCGACGACATCGGACTCGCCCGACCGAGCCTCGACGACGTCTTCCTCTCCCTCACCGGCCACCGCGCCGAGACCACCACAGACGACGATGCCGACGCCGGCACCGACAACGCCCCCACCTCGAGCGGAGACACCCGATGAGCACCACATCGATGACATCGCAACTGGTCGAACGCCCACCGATCCACCCGACGAACGTCTGGCAACAGGCGTGGATCATGGTGAAGCGCAACATGATCCACACTCGACGCATGCCGGAGATGCTCTCCGACGTGACGATCCAGCCGATCATGTTCGTCGTGCTGTTCGCCTACGTCTTCGGACCGGCGATCAGCGCGGGCAACCCGGCGATCAACTACAAGCAGTACCTACTGCCGGGCATCATGGGTCAGACGATCGTGTTCACCGCGTTCATCGTCGCCACCGGTATCACCGCCGACATCGAGAAGGGCATCATCGACCGTTTCCGGTCGCTCCCCATCCGACGGTCGGCAGTGCTGATCGGACGCAGCATCGCGAGTCTGCTGCACTCGTCGATCGGCATCGTCGTGATGGCACTGACGGGCGTCATCATCGGCTGGCGGATCACCACGTCGGTGTGGGAAGGAACGCTCGGCTTCATCCTGGTGCTGGTGTTCGGATTCGCGATGATCTGGTTCGGCGTGATGATCGGTTCGTGGCTGCGGTCGGTCGAAGCGGTCAACGGGTTCATGTTCTCCGTGCTGTTCCCGCTGACGTTCGTCTCCAACGCGTTCGTGCCCACCCAGGCGATGCAGCCGTGGCTGCGGACCATCGCCGAGTGGAACCCCATCTCGTCACTCATCCAGGCGATGCGTGTGCTCTGGGGCAACGGACCCGCCGCGGGAGCCGACGCCGCACTCCCACTGCGCTACCCGGAGTTGTCGACGCTCATCTGGGCCGTCGTGCTCACACTGCTGTTCATGCCGTTCGCGCTGCGCAACTACGCGCGCCGCACCACGGACTGAGCATCAACGCAAAGCTCGCCGGCGCACGCCGCGCCGGCGAGCCTCCTTATGCCGTCGCGGCGAGCGCCTCGAGCGGATCGCCGTAGACGGCGTCGAGCGAGACGGCCCCCGCCGCCTGCTGCTGCACCGTCACACCCGAATGGGACACGCGCACATCGCGTTTGGGCGATACCGAGGTCTCGCGGACCGCTGCGGCAACCAGCGGCAGCGTCGACGGGTTGTCGGTGAACGCCTGCCCGCCGAGGATGATGTGGTCGGGGTTGAAGATGTCGGCCATCAGCGCCACCGCACGCCCGAGGACCGTCGCGCGCTCTTCGAGGAGTGCGCGAGCGGTCGCGTCACCGCCACGGGCGAGCGCGTGCACGCCCTCGATGTCGACGACGTCGAGTCCGAGTGCGAGCGCCGCCTCGACAACGCCGGTGTCGCTGGCGGTCGGCTCGAGGCGACCGGTGTGCTGCGGGTCGAGCAGGGTGGTCGCACCGGTCGGGAAGTGCCCGATCACCGGCGGGCCCGCGGTAGGTGTGTGCACGGCGCCGTCGACGCTGAACGCGATGCCGACCATCTCACGTGCGTAGAAGTAGAGGAAGCTCGAGCGCTTGTCGCTGGGGTTCACCACGAGCTCGGCGGCGGCCATCGCCTCGACGTGCGACGCCACCGACACGGGCAGGCCGACGGCTTCGGCGATGATGTTGCCCACCGGGGCATCCGTCCAGCCGAGACGCGGATGGTCGACGAAGCCCCCTTCGGCGACGCGGCCACCGATCGCGACACCGGCCCACAGCACTCGACGATTCGACCAGCGTCCGACGAAGCGTCGTGCGCTGTCGCCGATGGCGGTCAGCGTCTGCTCGGGGGTCTCGGCGATCGGCGTCGGGATCTGGATGGCTCCGACGACGCGATGCAACAGGTCGTGGGTCGTGATCGAGGTGACCTTGTATCCGATGTGGATACCGAGGGTCAGGAAGTCGGTCACGTTGATTTCGAATGGCAGGCGCGGACGTCCGATGGCACCGGCCGGCGCGAGGTCGGCGCGTTCACGCAGGAGCCCCGCCTTCAACAGCGCGCCGACCTGGCGGTTCACCGTCGAGATGGACAGTCCGGTTGCCTCCGCGGCGTCGTCGCGGAAGATCGGGCCGGAGAGTCGAGCGGTGCGCAACACGAGCGCTGCGGGTTTGTCGGAGAGCTCGAGGCGCGGTGTCGCGATCTGAATCGGCCGCCCCCCTCTCCTGGCACTACGTGGTTCGAGCCCGGGAACAGGCGTCGGTCGCGGCGTCGACCTGCGTGGGATCGGACGTGCGGCCGGCCGTCGGACCGGTGAGGAAAGCGTAGCTGTGCGGATGGGCTGATCAACGGTTGCGGTCATGAGTGGGTGTCCTAGGTGTCGGTGCAGCAGCGGTGTCGGTGCAGCGAATCCGGGGCGCACAGCATCGTGGGCGCCGCGCGCGATGGCGTCAGCGGCCGGAACCGGACTTCATGGCAGGCGGTCGACGACGATCGCGGGGATTCGCGTGGAATGCGGAAGGTGAAGAGTGAAGAACTCGGATCAACGCATTCGGCGACAACACAGCACACGGGCGAACGGCAGACGACAACCCAGAGCGGTGATCACGTAGGTCACCTCTGAGATCTGCGCAAGGGCGCGGTCGTGCTCGCTCGTCATGAGCACGAAGCTAGCAACTGATCGCAGCGGCCCGCAACTCCCTTGCGCATCCCTTGCCGCAGGTCACAGACCACTTCGCGCGCCCGGCAGAGGCGTCCACCGGCGAGAATAGGCTGCCGACGGCGCGGCGTCGCGGGTTATACGCACCGCGCGCAAAACTCGGGGTCCTCCGTCGGCCCACAGGAGTACTCGACCTGCGCATCCATCGAGCGTGCGCAACCGTAGAGCTTGTCGGTGCCCTGTCGTAACCTGGATCACATGCCTCCGCAGACCGCCACCACTGCGCATCTTTCCGCTGAGCCGTCGACTTCGAGCGACTCCGAATTTCACGCCGCGACCGAGCCGTTGCGCCGAGAAATCCTGGCCCATTGCTACCGAATGATGGGTTCACACCACGACGCCGAAGACCTCACCCAGGACACCTACCTCCGTGCCTGGCGCGCGTACGACAAGTTCGACGGTCGCGCATCGGTACGGACCTGGCTGCACAAGATCGCGACCAACACCTGCCTGACCGCACTGCAGAGTAAACAGCGCAGGCCGCTCCCCTCAGGACTCGGCGGCGACGCCTTCGACCCCACCGACACACTCGAGACCGACGGCGAGGTCCCCTGGCTCGAGCCGTACGCGGGCGCCGTCGACGAGATCTCCCCCGGCGACGACGCCGACCCCGCCTACGTCGTCGGTGCACGCGAGTCGATCCGCCTCGCGTTCATCGCGGCGCTACAGCACCTACCCGAGCGGCAGCGAGCCGTACTGATCCTGCGCGATGTGCTGCAGTGGCGGGCCGCCGAGGTGGCCGACACCATCGGCGTCACCACCGCAACGGTCAACAGCCTGCTGCAGCGCGCCCGCGAGCAACTCAAGAATGCTGCGCCGCAGCATGATTCGACGGAAGAGATCA
This sequence comes from Gordonia sp. 852002-51296_SCH5728562-b, assembly GCF_001665475.1. Taxonomy (NCBI): domain Bacteria; kingdom Bacillati; phylum Actinomycetota; class Actinomycetes; order Mycobacteriales; family Gordoniaceae; genus Gordonia; species Gordonia sp. 852002-51296_SCH5728562-b. Next base: position 13,915 of record NZ_LZMI01000066.1, read on the forward strand.
CCGACGACGCGAAGCGTGAACTGCTTGCACGGTATGTCTCGGCGTTCGAGCGGTACGACGTCGACGCCATCGCCGACATGTTCACCGACAAGGCGATCTGGGAAATGCCACCCTTCACCGGTTGGTACCAGGGTCCGGCAGCGATCGGCACGCTCATCCGGCACAACTGCCCAGCAGAGAAGGAGGGCGACCAGATCCTCCTGCCCACCGTCGCCAACGGACAACCCGCCTTCGGGCTCTACATGCGCGAACCCGACGGCGTGCACCGCCCGTTTCACCTCCAGGTTCTCGAACTCGGCACGACGGGCCCCGACGCAGCGCCTGCGGTCACGCACGTCGTCGCCTTCTTCGGCGACGACCTGGCCACCGACTTCGCCCGCTTCGGCCTGCCCGCCACCCCTCCCCGCTGATCGAGCCCTACCCGCTGGTCGAGCGCCTCACTCGCTGGTCGAGCCTTCCTCGCTGATCGAGCGCCTCACTCGCTGATCGAGCGCCTCACTCGCTGGTCGAGCTTGTCGAGACCGCCTCACTCGCCGATCGAGCCCCACCCGCCGATCGAGCGCCCCCACCGCTGATCGAGCTTGTCGAGATCACCCCACCCGGTCGAGCTGCACCCGCTGCTCGAGCTGCACCCGCTGGTCGAGCCTGTCGAGACCACCCCAGGTGATTTCGACTCGGCAGCTCGCTCCGCTCGCGGCCAGCTCAATCAGCGGGAAAAGGTGCCCACCCGCCGATCGACACCCCACCCGCCGATCGAGCGCCCCCACCCGCCGATCGAGCCTTCCCCGCTGATCGAGCCTTCCTCGCTGATCGAGCTTGTCGAGATCACCCCGCCTCGGGAATCGCGCCCGGGTTCATCCACACGATCTCCCAGGCGTGGCCGTCGGGATCGCAGAAGCTGCGGCTGTAGGTGAAGCCGTGGTCGTCGGGTTCGCGCAACGCACTCGCGCCGTTCGCCAGCGCGGCGTCGGCCATGTCGTCGACTTCGTGCCTAGACGACGCCGAGAATGCGAGGACCACCTCGCGCGACGTCCCCGCAGAGCACCGCCCGCCCCGACCCGCCGCTGAGTACCCCGCGAACCGCCGGGCGGCAAGTAGCACCAGCATCGTGCGCTCGTTGATCGGGAGGCACACCGTCCCGGCGTCACAGAACCATTCGTCGGCGCGGAAACCGATGCTCTCGAAGAACCTGCGCGAGCGCGCGGTGTCGTCGACGGGCAGCGTGATGAACAACGTTGACGCCATACACAGACCGACCCGGACGCCGCCCGGAAGTCATCGTTCCTCGACCGCATAGGCTCTACGAACATGGGAGTCATCTACCTCGTACGACATGGCCAGGCCAACCCGTCCGCGTACGGGGTCGCCGACAGTGCGCCCAACGAAATGGCGCCCACCGACGACTCAGCCGCGGCCGTGAGCGACCCCGGCCCCGGCCTCACCGATACGGGTCGGGTCCAGGCCGGCCTCACCGGAACCCTGCTGTCCGCGCAGATCAGCGGTGTCACCGCCGCGATCAGCGGCGACCTCGCCCGGCAGACCGAGACACTCGCAGGCGTTCTCGCCCGCCTCGACTCCGCACCGGAACCGATCGTCGACCCGTCCTGGAACGAGTACGAACTGCCCGCGCTCGTCGGCGCAGCGACCCCAGACGAGTTCGCCGATCAGAAGTCGTATCAGCAGCGGCTCGACGCGGGCCTGGCACACTGGATCGACCAGACGAGCATGGCAGAGGCCGAGGGCGCGACCACCCCGCCCGGCTCCGGCGAAACCTATCCAGAATTCCGCTCACGGGTCACCGGGGCGGGCGAGCGCGCTGCCGAGTTGGCGGGCAGCGGACAGACCGTCCTCGTGGTGTCGTCGGCGGGCACAATCACACAGCTGATCGCCGAACTGTGGGGAGTGCCGCCGCACCGTTGGCCCGCGATGGCACGCACGATGGTCAACGCGTCGGTGACCAAACTCCTCGTCGGCCGCAGTGGGACGTCGGTGATGTCGCTCAACGAGCACGCCCATCTCGTCGACCGCGAAGGCGGCATCGCGACGTTCCGCTGAACGCTTGGGCGCAAAGTCCCGCGCGACGCTAGCCCAGCGCGGCCAGCCCCGCGGCGATGAATTCGCCCGTCGCCTCGGCGGCGTGCTCGGCGCCTTCTGACGCCGCGCCGGCACGTGCGCGATGGCTGATGCCCTCCGCGATCACACCCAGCTTGAGGTTGGCCAGCCCGAGGTAGAACGGCCAGTCGCCGAGGTCGTTGCCGGTCAACGTCGCGTAGCGCTGGGCCATCTCGTCGGCCGACGGGTAGCGGTCACTGGTCCACGCGCCGTCGAAGCCCAGAACCCGATCGAAGACGGGTGCGCGGTAGACGCACATGAGGGCCACGTCGGTGATCGGATCGCCGAGTGTCGACATCTCCCAATCGACCACTGCGGCAACAGTTCCCGGGTCATTCGACGCGAGAATCGTGTTGTCGACACGGTAGTCGCCATGCACGACGGTCGCGCGCGCCTGCTCCGGTACCCGTTCACCGAGCGCGTCGACGAGCCGATCGACGTCGGGTAGATCCCTGCCCCGGACGTGCGACCATTGCCTGGCCCACAGCTTCACCTGCCGACCCGCGAAACCCGTTGGCCTACCGAACTCCCCGAGCCCGACCGCCTCGAAGTCGACGGCGTGCAGCGCGGCAAGGGTCGAGATCAACCCCTCTGCATTGCGTGCCACCTCGTCGTCGGAAAGTGCCGAGAGGTCGTCGCCGGTCCGGATCACCGTCCCATCGACGAATTCGACGACGGTGCACGGCGCGCCGAGCACCGAACCGTCGGTATCGAAGGCGACCGGCGTGGCAACCGGGACGTCGGTACGCGAAAGCGCCGACGTGACAGCCCATTCCCGACCCATGTCGTGCGCCGAGGGTGTGAGGCCGCCGGTCGGAGGCCTGCGCGCAACCCAGCGGTGCACGCCGTCGGAGACCATGAACGTGAGATTCGACTTTCCGCCGCTGATCAACTCAACGTTGAGCGGTCCCGCGACGTCGACCCCGTTGTCAACCAGAAATCGTTGCAGCGCTTGAGGTTCGAGTACCAGCTCTGCGGTGCTCATGCGTTCTCTCCCTGCTGGGTCGATGTGCGACTCTTGCGTGCACGCCCGACGGCCCTGCGCGCAAGGGCCCAGCGATGCACCTCGGATGGACCGTCGTAGATGCGGAAGGGACGCAGTTCACGCTGAAGGCGTGCGAGCGGCAGATCGTCGGAGACGCCGAGTCCACCGCACATCTGGATCGATCGGTCGACGATTCGCGAATACGCCTCTGCGGCAAAGGTCTTGGCGATCGAGGTTTCCGACGACGCGTGACGCCCCTGATCGAGTTCATAGCACGCCTTGACCAACAGGGCACGCGACGCCGCGAGGTCGATCTCGTTGTCGGCCACCATCTGTTGGATCATGCCGAGATCGCCGAGTGTTCCGCCGAATCCGTTGCGGTGTGCGACGTAGTCGACGGCCACCTCGTGACAGCGCACAGCGACGCCGAGCCAGCGCATGACGTGCGTCATGCGCGCCGGACCGAGCCGCACCTGGGCGTAGCGATACCCCTGGTCGACCTCACCGAGCACGTCGGCGTCTGGAACGAAGACATCGGTGAAGCGCACTTCGCAGTGGCCGCCGATCATCGCGCGATCGGTGGTGTGGATGTGGCGCGTGACCTCGATGCCTGGCGTGTCACCGGGCGCGAGGAACATCGTTGCCCCGCCACGGTCGCCGGGCGCCCCCGCGGTGCGCGCCATGATGATGTAGAAGCCTGCGCCCTCGGCTCCGGTGATGAATCGCTTCTCGCCGTTGATCTTCCACCCACCGTCGACCTTGGTCGCCTCCGTGCGGAGTTGGTTGGGATCCGACCCGGCTCCCGGCGCGGGCTCGGTCATCGCGAACGCTGAACGCACGTCGCCATTGGCAAGTGGCGCTAGGTATTTGAGCTTCTGCTCGTCGTCTGCGATGTGGGCGAGCATGTGTACATTGCCCTCGTCGGGGGCTCCGATGTGCAGCGCGGCGGGCCCGAATGTCGAGTATCCACCCGCCTCGAAGACCGGCACCCGATCCGACATCGAGAGTCCGTGACCGCCCAGCTCGACGGGAGCGTGCGGCGCGAAGATGCCCAACTCCTTGGCCTGGCGATTGAGATCACGTCGCAGATCGTCGCCGCCCGCCGCGGTGATGTCGCCATCGTTCGCATTCTCGATCGGCAGGACGACCTCGTGGATGAATGCGGTCGTCCTCTTCACCAGATCGTCAACCTCGGGCGAATAGCCCAGTTCCACTGCCATCAGGTCTCCATCCTCGGGGTGCCACGCAGGTTCGACGCTCGAACGCCACGCCCGACCTCTCCGACCGAGCGCTCGTTCGGTGCCCAAGACTGCCAGAGACCGTCGACTCAGGTCAACCCATCGAGCCGCGAAGCGCTTCAGCGCTCAACGTATCCGACGGTCGCCCTCGACAAGTCCAGATTGCGTGCGATCAGCTCGTCCGGGCCCAGTTCCCCGTCGAGCTTGAACCAGGTCGAGACGCCGACGCACATCGTGGTGACCGCGCGCGCCGCATCTTTCGGATAACTCGTGCGGAAGTCGCCCGCTTCGACCCCGGCGAACACGATCTCGTCGACCATCCGCTGCTGACGGTCGCGCAGGCCGATGTAGGTCTGCTTGTACGAACTGTCGAGACTGCGAATCTCGGTCGAACCGACGAACGCCTGCTCACGCCGGTACATATGAAAGCGCAGCAACGACTCGACCACTGCGTCGAATTGGTCGACCGGTTCGGGCCCGGCCTCGGCAACAGCCTGCTCCGACCGCGCGAGCAGATCCATCATCGTCCTGTCGAGCAGACCCTGGAGTAGCGACTGCTTCGACGGATAGTGGTGGTAGAGCCCCGGAACGGACAGGTTGGCCCGCGCTGCAATCTCACGCACGGACGTGCCGTGGTAGCCATGCTCGGCGAAAGCCCCGAGTGCAGCTGCGAGCGGAACGGGCAACTCGGGCTCGCCGAAATCGCGCCAACGCCCGGTCTGCTCCTCCACTTCCGCATCCTCGACGCCGCTACTCATGGCATCCAACATATCCCTATCCCCTCTGCGTCACCGCAGGCACCAGCGACATCATCAATGCGACGCTGAGGTCGACGACCTCGTCTCGACCCAGCGGCACCTCGTCGTCGAGCCACGCCGACAGTAGGCGCGCGAGTCCCCCGACCTGGAATTGAGCAGCCCCTACGGCCTGAGGGCTGGGAGCGGTGTGCAGTGCAGCGGACGCGGTGCTGAGCGTGATGGCCGCGAAGACGGCCGTCGAATCACGTCGCTTCTCGGCAAGGACCGGACTGGTCAGTATCGGCGAGAACAACAGTCGCCCTTTGCGACGGTCGGAGTCGATGATCGAGACGATCGTCGCGACAGCGGCATGCACCTTGTCGCCGACGTCGTCGCCGGTGGCGAAGGCCGCGAGCGCGTCGTGTGAGATCTCGTCGATCACGCGGTCGTAGGTGGCTGCGACCAGCGCGTCTACCGTCTCGAAGCTCTCGTAGAAGTAGCGCGGATTGAGCGACGCCGCGCCGCACACCCCACGAACCGTCACCGACTGCGGCGGCTGTCCACCGAGCAACTCGAGCGCGGCATCCATGAGGGCGGTGCGTCGACGCGCGACGCGCTCATCCCCCTTCACCCCGCTGTAGGTGCGCAGTTCTTCGCTCACGTAGACCATCTTGACATCTGCCGCACCACCGGCGTTGAATCAGGCAACAGCCGTTACCAGATAGGAGCCGCGCGATGACGGTGCCCGACACGCAGTCCGACCACCCAGCAACTGCGCGCGACGAGATCGACAGCTCCGATCTCACGATGCTCGGCGCCGCAGCACTCGCGGGCCCGGCGAACGTGATCATGCAGCTCGCGATGCCCGCCGTCGGCTACGGCGTCTACGAGAGCCGCGTCGACTCTGGAAATCTGTTCAAGCATCCGGTCAAGCGCACAAGGACGACGCTGAGCTACCTCGCTGTCGCCGCGATGGGTTCACCTGCGGACCGTAAGGCGTACCGGCGGGCCGTCGGTCGGGCGCACGCCAAGGTCCACTCCACGGCTGACAGTCCGGTCGCCTACAACGCGTTCGACCCGGCCCTGCAACTCTGGGTCGCCGCGTGTTTGTACAAGGGTTGGGAAGACGTCCAACACATCTACGGCGGTCCGTCGATCATCTCGGAGGAGACCTACCGTGCGGGCGCGGTCATGGGTACCACCCTGCAGGTTCCGCCTCAGATGTGGCCCGCCACGCGCGCAGACTTCGAAACCTATTGGCAGAACACCATTTCCACGCTTGTGATCGACCCGCCGATCCGAGAACACCTCTTGGCGATCGCGCGTATGGAGTTCGCAGGCCCGATCGTGTCACGACTCGGCGGCTGGTGGTCGTACATCATGACCATCGGGTTCCTGCCCGAGGACTTCCGCGACAAGATGGACATCGAGTTCACCCCGCGGCAGCAGACCGTCTTCGACGTCCACAACGCTATTGTTCGACGCGTCGTGCGTCACCTGCCGAAACCGTTGCAGCAGTTCCCATTCAACGTTCTTCTGGCCGACGTACGGCGCCGCATCCGCACCGGCCGACCACTGGTCTGACACGGGCTGCGAGGCTCACGCGACAGTGGCCAACGCCTCTGGCGTGAGTTCGTCGACGCTCGTGTGTCCTGCGAGACCGAGCGTCAGGTCAAGTTCGGCGATGATGTTCGCGACGGCATCGCGAGCACCGTCGGAACCGGCGAGGGCAAGGCCGTACATATGCGGTCGCCCGATGCACACCGCGTCGGCTCCGAGCGCCAACACCTTGAAAACGTCTGCGCCGGAATAGATCCCCGAGTCGGCGAGTACCTTGATCCGACCGTCGACGACAGGCGCTATCGCGGCGAGAGCGTCGACAGAACTGATAGAACCATCGATCTGACGGCCACCGTGGTTGGAGACGATGATGGCGTCGACGCCGGTGTCGACGGCACGCCGCGCGTCGTCGGGATGCAGTACGCCCTTGAGGACGATCGGCAGCGACGTCCGCTCGCGCAGACCCTCGATCTGCGTCCAACTCAGCGAGGGTCGCGAGTAGATATCGAGGAAGGTCTGCACGCCGACGCGCGGCTCAGGTCGAATGATGTTGCGTAGCAACGATCCCGGCGTATTCCGCGCGATATTGACGAGCGTGCGCAGCGCACCGAGTGAAATCTCGGGACGCTCCGAGCTCCCCTGCACCGCACGCTCGGAGACGATCTCGTTGAAACGGGAATCCGAGGTGTACTGCGCAATACCCTCCCCGCGCGCGAACGGCAGCGACCCGATATTGAGGTCATGCGGTCGCCAGCCGAGCATCGTCGTATCAAGGGTTACCGCGACGGCCGACGCTCCGACGCTTTCGGCGCGCTGCAACAGGCTGTCGACGAGGTCGTCGTCGGTCGACCAGTAGAGCTGAAACCATCGCGGCGCGCCCGGCCGTACGCGGTCCATCTCCGCGGCGACCTCCTCCATCGCGACCCCGCCCTGGTTGGAGAAGATGTAGGGCACACCCAGTTCGGCAGCGGCGTGGCCGATCAACCTGTCGGCCCCGCGCGCGACGAGATCACCCGCTCCGACCGGTGCGAACAGGATCGGTGCGGGCAGTCGATCACCGAACAGTTCAGTCTGAAGGGTCCGCTCGGAGACGTCGCGCAGCACTCGCGGCACGATGGCGCGTCGATCGAGTGCCCTGCGGTTCGCCGCCATAGTCCGACCCGCGCCTGCGCCGCCGGCGATGTAGGCCCAGGCCCGATCCGACATCTTCGCCCGCGCGCGGCGTTCGAGTTCGTCGAAGTCGGTCGGCACGACGGGCGTGCGCCCGTGGATTCCCGCTGTGTAGATGTCGTTCTGACGGGCACGACCGGAAAGTGATGACGGCATACTCCACAGCGTATGACCCGCCTCACAGCGGTCCTCGAGCGGCCATGACCGTAATCACACACGACACCGGTGCTCGACTCTCGTTACTCTGGCGTGCGTCCAGTCGGGGAGATCAAAGGGTTCACATGGCTATCTGGTTGTACAGGCTCGGACGTTCCGCGTTTCGCCACAAGTGGATCGTGATCGCCGCGTGGATCGTCGTATTGGTCATTCTCGGTGCACTCGTCGGTACGTTGAAACCGACTTTCGCCACCAATTTCGAGCTCCCCGGCACCGACTCCGATCGTGCGATGTCGGTGATGAAGCAAGACTTCCCCGCGGCGAACGATCAGCTGTTGAAGTCGTCGACCAGCATTCTCGTCGAAGCCGACGACGGTCTCGAGAACCATATGGGCCAGATCGACGCGCTCGTCGCCAAGGCTCGGACGCTACCCAAGGTCATCGAGCCGCAGACTGTCGTCAATCCGGTGACCGCGGCCAAGGCTAATCCCGCGATCGCACCCAAGGTCCTCGGCGACAACGGCAAGGTCGGGCTGATCCAGATCAAGCAGGACATCCGGGCCAACGAACTGACCAACGACGACATGACGCAGTTCGAGGATCTGCTGTCCGAGTTCCGCGGCAACGGGTTGCAGGTCGAGGGCACCGGCTCGCTGATGCAGGTCTTTCAGCAGGGTGGGGTGTCGGAGCTGTTGGGATTCGTGATCGCGTTCATCGTCATGATCATCGCGTTCGCGTCCATCGTTGCGGCGTTCATCCCGATCATCACCGGCATCTTCGGCGTCGGCATCACCATGCTGCTCGTCACGTTGAGCGCCAAGATCTTCGACGTCCAGCAGAGCGCGACCACGATCATCACGATGCTCGGGATCGCGGTCTCCATCGACTACGCGCTGTTCATCGTGTCCAGATATCGATCGGAACTGAATCTCGGCGGGTCGCGCGAGGCCGCCACGGGTAGAGCCGTGGGAACCGCGGGCTCTGCCGTGGTGTTCGCGGGCCTGACGGTCGTGGTCGCCGTGTGTGCGCTGAGCGTCGTCGGCATCCCGTTCATCACACAGATGGGTATCTCGGCGGGATTGGCCGTCGTTGTCGCCGTGCTCGGCGCCATCACGCTGATCCCCGCACTGCTCGGCGCGTTCGGCAGGTTTGCGTTCAGCCCACGCATTCCCGGCCTGCGTCACGGCGACGAACCGGATTCGCAACCGTCCAACGGCCTGCGCGTCGCCCGTTTCATCACGCGATTCCCGCTGCCCGTCGCACTCGTCGGCCTCGTGCTGCTCGGTATCGCCGCGATCCCGATGTCGAGCATGCAACTCGGCATGGACTCGACCGGCGACAAGGAGTACGCGGCAACCAAGCTTCTCGAACGCGGCTTCGGCGAAGGCGTGAACGGCCCGCTACTCGTCGTCGTCAGTGATGCGTCGGGTGGAGATATCGCTCCCGCAGCGAATGCGGTTGTCGCACAGGTGAAGACGCTGCCGAATGTTGCCAACCCAGAGCAGGTCGTCTGGGTTGGCAATGGCCAGGACAAACAGAACCCCCAGAAGGGTGCGACAGCCGCGCTGATCTCGGTCACCCCGGCGAAGTCGCCCTCGGGCCCCGAGACGCACACGTTGATGGAACAGATACGTGACTACGGGTCGTCGAAACCTGGTGGTGCGACCGTCAACGTCGGCGGCCAGACGGCCATCATGTCGGATATCTCGAGCAAGCTCAGCAGTGCACTGCTGCCGTTCCTCATCGTGGTGGTCGGGCTCGCCTTCATCATCCTGACCATCGTGTTCCGTTCGCTGCTCGTGCCGCTGACGGCAACCATCGGCTTCTTGTTCTCGGTGTGTGCGACGTTCGGTGCGACGGTGTGGATCTTCCAGGAGGGCCACCTCGGACTGATCGACCACACCAAGCCGATCATCTCGTTCCTGCCGATCTTCCTGATCGGCGTGGTGTTCGGGCTCGCGATGGACTACCAGGTCTTTCTCGTGACCCGAATGCGCGAGGAGTACGTGCACGGGTTGTCGGCGAAGGATTCGGTGATCGTCGGCTACCAGCACGGCGCGCGGGTGGTCGCCTCCGCTGCGGTCATCATGATCTCGGTGTTCTCGGCCTTCATGCTCGCACCCGACACGATCGCGAAGATGATGGGCTTCGCACTGGCCGCCGCGGTCTTCTTCGACGCCTTCATCATCCGCATGGCCGTCGTGCCCGCGGTGATCACGATTATGGGCGACTGGGCCTGGAAGATCCCCCGCTGGCTCAACCGCATCCTGCCCAACGTCGACATCGAGGGCACCGAGATCCGCCGCATCCCGATCGACGACGAACCCGCCGAGCGGCGCGAGGCCGTCCCGGCGGGTCAGAGCTGAGGCAGCCCGCTGGTCGGGCGTCCCCCGCTGGTCGAGCCCTAACTGCTGGTCGAGCCCTAACCGCTGGTCGAGCCCTAACCGCTGGTCGAGCCTTATTCGCTGGTCGAGCTTGTCGAGACCACCCGCCGACCAGCTGTGCCGCAGGTGATTTCGACTCGGCAGCTCGCTCCGCTCGCGGCCAGCTCAATCAGCGAAAGGCCCACCCGCTGGTCGAGCCCTAACCGCTGGTCGAGCCCTAACCGCTGGTCGAGCCCTAACCGCTGGTCGAGCCTTATTCGCTGGTCGAGCTTGTCGAGACCACCCGCCGACCAGCTGTGCCGCAGGTGATTTCGACTCGGCAGCTCGCTCCGCTCGCGGCCAGCTCAATCAGCGAAAGGCCCACCCGCTGGTCGAGCGTCCCCCGCTGGTCGAGCCTGTCGAGACGGTGAGGATGGGAGTGCGGCTTGATCGAGTGTTCTGACTTTTGTCGAGACTGAC
>NZ_LZMI01000067.1:0-19068 GCF_001665475.1 Gordonia sp. 852002-51296_SCH5728562-b
CCCCCGCCCCCCCCCCCCCCCCCCCCCCCCCCCCCCCCCCCCCCCCCCCCCCCCCCCCCCCCCCCCCCCCCCCCCCCGCTTCTCTGTGTCGAGTGTGCGCCCGAGAACGCCCACTGGGCGCCCGAGACCGTTGAGCGGGCGCGCAGCTACGCCGCGGAGGTCACGCGGTAGACGTCGTAGACGCCCTCGACGTTGCGCACGACGTTCAGAACGTGGCCGAGGTGTTTGGGGTCGCCCATCTCGAAGGTGAACTTGCTGACCGCGACGCGGTCGCGGCTCGTGGTCACCGACGCCGAGAGGATGTTCACCTTTTCGTCGGCGAGTACCTTGGTCACGTCCGACAGCAGCCGGTGACGGTCGAGGGCCTCCACCTGGATGGCGACCAGGAACACCGACTCGGCCGACGGCGCCCAGGTCACAGGGATGATTCGTTCGTCCTGGCGGCGCAGTTCACCCGCGTTGGTGCAGTCGGTGCGGTGGACGCTGACACCCCCGCCGCGCGTGATGAAGCCGAGGATGTCGTCGCCGGGAACCGGCGTACAACACTTCGCGAGCTTGATGAGGACGTTGTCGACACCCTCGATGACGACCCCGGCATCGCCGCCTGCCCTGGTCCGCGACGGCATCGTCGACAGTGTCGATCGCTCGGCGATCTCCTCTGCGGCGTCGTCGATGCCACCGAGGGACGAGACGAGCCGATTCACGACGTGCCGTGCGGACACATGGTTCTCGCCGACAGCCGTGTACAGCGCGCTGACGTCGGCGTAGCGCAGTTCCTTGGCGATCGCGGCCATCGACTCGGCGCTCATCAGACGCTGCAGTGGCAATCCGCCTCGTCGAACCTCTTTGGCGATCGCGTCCTTGCCGGTCTCCAGAGCCTCTTCACGACGCTCCTTGGCGAACCACTGGCGGATCTTGGCCTTCGCTCGGGGCGAGACGACGAAGTTCTGCCAGTCCTTGCTCGGCCCGGCGTTGGGAGCCTTCGACGTGAACACCTCGACGACTTCGCCGTTCTCGAGTTCGCGTTCGAGCGCGACGAGTCGGCCGTTGACGCGGGCACCGATACATCGGTGCCCCACCTCGGTGTGCACCGCGTAGGCGAAGTCGACGGGCGTCGAGCCCGCGGGCAGCGTGATCACGTCGCCCTTCGGCGTGAAGACGAAGATCTCCTTGACGGCGAGGTCGTAGCGCAGCGACTCGAGAAACTCGCCGGGGTCGGCGGCTTCTCGTTGCCAATCGAGGAGTTGACGCATCCACGCCATGTCGTCGATCTCGGCCGTATCGGTCTTGCGTCCCTTGCGATCCCGGTAGCCACCCTCCTTGTATCGCCAATGCGCGGCGATACCGAATTCGGCGGTGCGGTGCATGTCGTTGGTGCGGATCTGAATCTCGAGGGGCTTGCCCTCCGGCCCGATGACCGTGGTGTGCAACGACTGGTACACGCCGAACCTCGGCTGAGCGATGTAGTCCTTGAAACGTCCGGCCATCGGCTGCCACAGCGAATGCACGACGCCGACCGCCGCGTAGCAGTCACGCACGTCGTCGCACAGGATGCGCATGCCGACGAGATCGTGGATGTCGTCGAAGTCGCGACCCTTGACGATCATCTTCTGATAGATCGACCAGTAGTGCTTGGGCCTACCCTCGACCGTCGCGGTGATCTTGGCCGACGACAGCGCGTTGTTGATGTCGGCGCGCACACGGGCGAGATAGGTGTCGCGCGAGGGCGCGCGGTCGGCAACGAGCCGCACGATCTCCTCGTAGCGCTTGGGGTGCAGAATCGCGAAAGAGAGGTCTTCGAGTTCCCACTTGACCGTTGCCATGCCGAGCCGATGGGCAAGTGGCGCAATCACTTCCAGCGTTTCACGAGCCTTGCGCGCCTGCTTCTCCGGCGGGAGGAAGCGCATCGTGCGCATGTTGTGGAGGCGGTCGGCGACCTTGATGACGAGAACCCGCGGATCGCGTGCCATCGCGATGATCATCTTGCGGATCGTCTCGGCTTCGGCGGCGCTGCCGAGGGCCACCTTGTCGAGCTTGGTCACGCCGTCGACGAGATGGGCGACCTCGGCACCGAATTCACTCTCGAGCGCCTCGAGGGTGTAGCCGGTGTCCTCGACGGTGTCGTGCAACAGCGCGGCGACGAGCGTGGTGGTGTCCATCCCGAGATCGGCGAGAATCGTCGCGACCGCGAGCGGATGGGTGATGTACGGATCGCCCGACTTCCGGTTCTGACCACGATGGCGTTCGTCGGCGACGTCGTAGGCGTGCTGCAGAAGCGCGATGTCGGCCTTGGGATAGATCTCCCGATGCAGGGTGACCAGGGGTTCGAGCACCGGGCGCACCGAGCTGCGGGTCGCGGTCATCCGACGTGCGAGTCGAGCGCGAACGCGCCGCGACGCCGAGGCATGCGTGGTGTCGGCGGGAGCAGCGGGCTCGGTGGCCCCAGTGCCATCGGGCGCACTCACCGGGGCGGGAGCAGCGGGACGGGCCTGCTCTGCGGGGGCGGTCGGCGTGACCCGCTCACGAGCGACGGCCGCCTCGGTCTCGTTCGCCATGCTGCCTCCTTCTCGTGGTGCGTCTTCTCAGGACGTCAGGCCGCCGTACCGACACGCGGACGTCGACCGATGAGAACTGATCCCGGAAGATTTCAACACCGTATGTGACGAGTCTAATCCGGCGCCGACGCCGGGCGCGGCGTGCGCTGCGGACCGACCGGGCTCAGCGGTCGTCGGTGATCGCGTGCAGGCCCACTTCCGGCCCGAGTTCGGCAGCGATCTTCGCGCGCCCGCCGAGATCGGCGAGCTCCATGATCACCGCGACCCCGACAACCGAGGCACCCGCCAGACCCATGAGTTTCGACGCCGCGACAGCGGTTCCACCCGTTGCGAGGACGTCGTCGACGATCAGCACGCGCCGACCGGTGATGTCGATGCCGCTCGCCGGGATCTCCAGCCGAGCTGTGCCGTACTCGAGGTCGTAGTCGACGCCGTAGACCGGCGGGGGCAGTTTTCCGCCCTTACGGACCGCCAGGATGCCGAGCTCCAGCTCTTGTGCGACGGCACCGCCGACCAAGAAGCCGCGCGCGTCGATTCCCGCCACGAGGTCGACGCCCGAACACCCGTGTGTCAGCGCCGTCACGATCGACGAGAATCCCTCCGTGTCGGCGAGGACCGGGGTCAGATCACGAAAGAGGATGCCCGGCTTCGGAAAGTCGGGAACCGTGCGTTGATGCTCGGCGATCGCCGCCCGGGCCCGGAGGACCGCCTCGCGCGTGACCTCGTCGGAACCGCCGGTCGCGCGCCCGCTGCTCACGCGCTCACTCACCGCTCACCCACCGATCCATGTTCCATCCCGTTCCATTGCGGCCGAGTCCGGCAACCACGTTGTCGACTCGATCATTCCATCGTCGAACCCGCGGAGCAGCGAACAACGGAATCGACGGGACATCCGACCACGCCGCGCCCTCGATCGTCCGGACAAGACTCAAGTGTTCGCTTCCGAGCGCGCCGACGCTGCGGGCGGCGATAGCGTCGGAGACTGCTTGATCGTCAAAGTCGTTGATGTCCAACGGGTCTCCGTCGAACAGCTGATACGCGTCTCGGCTCGGGTCGGCTGCGCCCGCCGCGGCGAACGACGCTCCGTTGACCACCAACACCGCGTCGGCGGTCTTTCCGAGGTCGCTGATACCGAACTGTGGCGACGACACATCGGTGACCGAGATGCCGGCGGCGCGGCAGGAGTCGGCGATCGCTGCGACCATCTGCCGTTGGCGGTCACCTGGCGCGAGGTAGCCGATGCGGACCCGGATGCCCGACTCCTCACCCGCTCCAGCGAGGAGTTCTCGCGACTTGGCGGTGTTCGCACGCAGGTATCCCTGACCGAATTCGCCGTTGATTGCTGCCGCGAGGCGGTCCGCGGGTGCGAGCGTCCGCAGGTTCCACAACTGCGCGCCCTGGCCGAACGTGCGCGTCAGCGCATCCCGGGGTACACAACTGGCGAACGCCCGTCGAACAGCGACGTCGGCGAAGACCCCACGTCGCGAGAGCACCACTTCTTCGACGCCCAGCGCCCGGCCGGGCGCGTCGGGGGCTTGCACCTGCCCCGCGGAGTTCTGGTCGCTGCGTTTGGCGTCGCCGTCTGTCAGGCCTGCAGTCACGTCGGCGACGCTGTACGAGTTGCCGGTGATGAGGCGAGCCGAGTCGGACCTGCCGTGCACGAGAATCCGCGACACCTTGGGCGCGTCTCCCCACCACTTCGGGTTGGGGACGAGCAGCACGCCTGCGTCGGTCACTTCGGAGATCTCGTAGGGACCCGACGACGGTACGTTGTCGGCATCGCCGCCCGCTCGCAGCTCGAACGCCGACGTCCAGGCCTTCGCGATCCTCCGGATCGCTGCGCGGTCGGACGACCTGATCGACGTCAGCACGTCGGCGACGCCTGCGACACGGCCGACCACCTGCGCGGGCATGAGCGTGCCCGCGCCGAACAGGGAGAGCCAGTCACGGTAGTCGCGGCCGCGCTTGAAGGTCACTGTCGCCGACTTGGAGCCCGCCTTGCAGTCGACGGCGTCGATGTCGCGGTACCCGGCGGTGGTCGCGGCCCCGAACTCCGGAAACCGTCCGCTCATCGCCGTCCACGCGAGGACCAGATCGTCGCAGTCCAGGGGCGTGCCGTCGGAGAACGCGGCGTCGGGCGTGAACTGGTAGGTCAGCGTCTGCACCGGACCCGCCTGCACGCTCACGGTGCCGATGTCACGGTCGGGCGTCACCTGACCCGACGCCCCGAGATAACTGAACCCGGGGAGTACTCGGCCGGTCAGCATCAACGCGCCGTCGGCGTTGCCTGCGGCGGTGTTCGCGTTGGCCGTGCTCAGGCGCGCGTCGGTGAGGTAGTCGAGCGTCGGCGGTGGGTCGTCGCCGCACGCGGCGACCACCCCGACCATGACGAGGCCCGCCAACACCATCGCGAGCACTTTCGTGCTGCGCACTGACGTCACGGCGCGCCTATCGGGAACGCCGACGCTTGCCGGTAGGAGCCTGCAGCTCCTCCCCCGCATCCTTTGCAGCGCGAGCACTCCGTGTGCTCGACGCCGTACTCGAGCGACCACGAACCGGCCGGTCTGCCGCGCTGACGTCCTCACCGGCCTCGATCGCGCTGCGACGCGCCAGCACACGCGCGGTGTGCTTCTTGATGTCGGAACGACGTTCCTTGAGCGTGACGAGCAGCGGGGCCGCGAGGAAGATCGACGAGTAGGTACCGACGACCACGCCGACCAACTGGATCAGTGCGAGGTCCTTGAGCGTGCCGACACCGAGCAACCACACGGCGATCACCATCAGCGCGATGATCGGCAGCACAGAGATGACCGTCGTGTTGATCGACCGCATCAGGGTCTGGTTGATCGCGAGGTTGGCCTGCTCGGCGTACGTCCGACGCGTCGTCTGCAAGACCGACCGGGTGTTCTCACCGACCTTGTCGAACACGACGACGGTGTCGTAGATCGAGAAGCCCAGGATGGTGAGCAGACCGATCACCGTTGCCGGAGTGACCTCGAAACCGACGAGCGAATAGATGCCTGCCGTCACGACGATGTCGAACAACAGCGAGGCGAGTGCAGCAACCGACATCTCCCTGTCGAAGCGGATGGCGATGTAGACGAAGACGATCACGAGGAACACCGCAAGCGCGATGAGCATCTTCTCGGTGATCTCTTTGCCCCAGGTCGAACTCACCTCGGAGATGCTCACGTCGCGGTTGGTGAGTTCTGGCCCGAAGCGGTCGGTCAGCGCCTGGGTGAGTGTCGATGCCTGCTGCACCGTCAGCGTCTCGGTACGCACCTGCACGGTCTGCGCAGCACCGGAACCCGCGGTCTGGACCGCTTCCGGTGCGCTGCCCAGCGCCTTGGTCGTGACGTCTTCGACGGATTGACTCGTCACACCCTGGGTGACGGGGATGGAGACCTGTGTTCCGCCTTCGAACTCGATACCGAAGGAGAACCCTCGGATGGCGATAGAAGCGATGCAGATGACGACGATCGCCAGGCTCACCAGGTACCACATGCGCCTGCGTCCGACGATCTCGAATGCACCGGTGCCGGTGTAGAGCCGAGACAGGAACGACCTGTTGGTGTCGGCGACGAAGTCGGCGTCGCTTCCGGCAGACGGAGTCGGCGCCGAGCCGTCGCGTGTGTCGTTGGTGGTTGTCATTTCGACGTTCCTTCTGCGACGGTCTGCTCGTTGTCGGTGCGCTCTGCGGCCGCCCGGTCTGCCCTGCTGGTGCGCTGGCGACGCTGCCGCGCCACCTCACTCACCGCGCCGAGGCCGTTGATGTTCGGCCGCGAGAGGAAGTCGCTCCTGCTGGCCAGCACAACAAGCGGATGGGTGACGAGGAAGACCACGACGACGTCGAGGATGGTTGTGAGACCCAACGTGAACGCGAATCCACGGACCTCACCGATCGCGAGGATGTAGATCACGGCTGCGGCGATGAAGCTGACCGCGTTGCCCGACCAGATGGTCCGGCGGGCGCTGGCCCAGCCACGCGGCACCGCCGATCGGAAACTTCGTCCCTCGCGCATCTCGTCCTTGATGCGTTCGAAGTAGACGACGAACGAGTCGGCCGTCATACCGATACCGATGATCAGACCCGCGATACCCGCGAGGTCGAGCGTGAATCCGATCCATCGGCCGAGCAACACGATGATGCCGTAGACCGCGGCACCGGCGAGGATCAGCGAGAGGATCGTCAGGAAACCGAGCGCGCGGTAGTAGAGGAGGGCGTAGATGAAGACCGCGATCAGACCGATCAGGCCGGCAATCAGACCCGCACGCAACGACTGCAGACCCAGCGTTGCCGAGACCGTCTCGGCGTCGGACGTCTTGAACGAGAGCGGCAGCGAGCCGTACTTCAGCACATTGGCGAGGTCGCTGGCCTCTGTCTCGTTGAACGATCCGGTGATCTGTGTCTTGCCGCCGGAGATCTGCGAATTGATCGTCGCGGCCGACACGACACGGCTGTCGAGGACGAACGCGGTGGTGTTGCCGATGTTCTTGGCGGTGAACTCGCTCCAGGTCTGCGCCGCGTTCGGCTTGAAGTCGAGGTAGACCGTCCACGCACCGGTCTGCTGATCGGATCCCGAGCTCGCAGAACTGATGTCGCGACCGTCGATGATCTGGGGCGCGAGCAGGTAGACCTGCTTGCCGTCCTCCGAGCACGCCACGAGGTACTGATCGGAGATGTCGTTACCGAGAAGTGGATCGTTCGCGCCGGTCGAGCAGTCCATCTTGGCCATGTAGGCCTTGAGCCCGTCGGTGTTGGCGCCTGCGGGAACCTGTCGCAGCTTGCGCTGTTCCTCGATCGCCTTGGCCGCCTGGTCGGCGGGCTGCTCGTCGGTCGGTTTCGCCGCGTCGTCCTTCTTCGGCTGCGGCGTGGCGGCCTGCACCTCGACGACGGGACGTACGAACAGGCGAGCGGTCTGGCCGAGCGTTTTGGCCTGGGCACCGTCTTGACCGGGGACCGTGATGATCAGGTTGCTGCCGTTGACGACGACCTCGGACCCGGAGACGCCGAGGCCGTTGACGCGCTGCTCGATGATCTGCTTGGCCTGATCGAGTTGTTCACGCGTTGGCGGATTGCCCGACTCCGTACGCGCCGTCAACGTAACTCGGGTGCCACCCTGTAGGTCGATGCCGAGCTTCGGCTCCGGTGATCCGCCACCGGTGAAGAAGATGAGCGCGTAGATCGCCGCAAGCAGCACGAAGAACAGTGTCAGCGGGCGCCATGGCGGGATCTCGCGCGCTGGCGACCGCCGCTTCTTCGCTGGCTTTGTGGTCGACGACCCTCGTGTCTTGGTCGACGATCCTCGTGTGTTGGTCGACGCCCGTTTGTTGGTCGACGTCTCTGTCGCCCGGCGAGGGGTGGTCACGTTGTACTCGATCTCCTTCAGCGCGCGTCAGATGGCCGCAGGCCACTGTACTGATAGGCCACACGGCCGCACGCCACTCTACTGATCAGCGCTGACGCGTTCACACACCCCCACCTGGCAGTGTGACGCGCCAGCAGTGCTGCACAGACCAGACGCGTTACTTGTCCGAATCGGAGCTGTTTCCGCCCTGATCCTTACGCAGGTTGATCTCTGTGTCGTCGGCGTCGCGGTCGTCGTCGCCACCCGAGAGGGAGTCGTAGCTCACGGTGCCGTCGATGGTCGAGAACTCGTCACCGTCTGCGGTGAGGGGTGCGCTCGGCGGGACGTAACCGGCGTAGGTCGCCGCGGCATCCTCGGTGGGTACGACCTTCATAATTGCCAGGCGATTCCAGCGCGTGACCACTCCGGTCGCGATCTCGACGTCGATGTAGTCCGCCGACGAGGCGTCGATGATGGTGCCGAACAGGCCCGAGGTGAGCTGGATGCGCGTGCCGGTCTGAATCGAATTCTGCATGTCCTGCTGCTCGGCAGCGCGCTTCTTCTGCTTGCGCATGGAGAAGAACATGAAGCCGGCGAGGAGCACGAGCAGAAGCGGAAAGAGCAGAGATTCCATGAGAGAGCGATCAGTCCTTCGTTGAATGTTGAGGTTGCACGCCGTAGCAGTGCACTCCCTCTAGTGTGCCATGCCGCGAATTCGGACATTTGGCTCACTACCTGGGTGCTCAGAGGTCGTCGAACAGCGATTCACCGTCGACGTCGCGCGGACGAACACCGAATGTCGCGTTCAGCGCACCCGCAGGCGGTGTCAATCCGAGGTGGTGCCACGCCGCGGCCGTCGCCACTCGACCGCGTGGAGTCCGCGCGATCATCCCCGCACGCACGAGAAAGGGTTCGCAGACCTCTTCGACGGTTGCGGGCTCTTCGCCGACGGCAACGGCCAGAGTCGACACACCCACCGGTCCACCGCCGAAAGCCCTGATCAGCGCATTGAGCACGGCGCGGTCGAGCCGGTCGAAGCCGAGTTCGTCGACGTCGTAGACGGCCAGCGCAGCCCGTGCGGTGTCGACAGTGACGGTTCCGTCACCGCGCACCTCCGCATAGTCGCGTACACGCCGCAGCAGCCGATTCGCGATACGCGGTGTCCCGCGTGACCGACTCGCGATCTCCGACGCCGCGTCGCCGCCGAGATCGATGCCGAGAATGCCCGCAGAACGGCGGAGGACTCGCACCAACTCGTCGGTCTCGTAGAACTCCATGTGGGCGGTGAACCCGAATCTGTCGCGCAGCGGGCCGGTCAGCGACCCCGACCGCGTGGTCGCTCCGACGAGCGTGAACGGTGCGACGTCGAGTGGAATCGACGTCGCGCCCGGCCCCTTGCCCACCACGACGTCGACTCGGAAGTCCTCCATGGCGAGATACAGCATCTCCTCTGCGGGGCGGGCGATTCGGTGAATCTCGTCTATGAAGAGCACGTCTCCCTCGACCAGATTCGACAGCATCGCCGCGAGATCGCCTGCCCTCTCGAGCGCCGGACCAGACGTGACCCTGATCGCGGCCCCCATCTCGGCGGCGATGATCATCGCCAACGACGTCTTGCCCAGCCCAGGAGGTCCGGACAACAGGATGTGGTCGGGTGTTCCTCCCCGACCACGCGCTCCGTGCAGAACGAGTTCGAGCTGTTCACACACCCGCGGTTGCCCGATGAAGTCGGCCAGTGAACGCGGACGCAGGCCCGCGTCGAGGTCGCCATCGGACCGCACGGGCGTCGCGTTGACCTCGCGCTCGATCGGCTCGTCGGAACTCATCACGACTTACCCAGCACCGCAAGGGATTTCCGCAAGGCGGCGGACGCGTCGGCATCAGGTGTCTCCGCGAGAATCGCGACGACGGCCTTCTCCGCGGGCGCCGCGGTGAAGCCGAGCCCGATGAGCGCCTCGATAACCTGAGCCCGCACTCCACCGCCGGTGACGCTTACGCCTACCGATCCGTCTACCGCCGGGCGGTCGACCTTGTCACGAAGCTCGACGACGAGCCGCTCGGCGACCCGCTTGCCGATCCCGGGGACGGAGGTGAGCGCTGTGACGTCGGAGTCGGCCAGAGCCCTGCGCAGCGCCTCGGGTTCGAGGACGGCCAGCGTGGCCATCGCGAGCCGCGGCCCGACACCGGTCACGGTCTGCAACAGCGCGAACAACGCTCTGGCGTCGGGCTCGGTGAACCCGTACAGGGTCATCGAGTCCTCGCGCACGATCATCGAGGTGAGCAGCGTCGACTCCTCACCCCGATGCATCCGCGACAACGTCGACGGCGTGGCGAGAACGCGGTATCCGACACCGGCGCAATCGATCACCACATGGTCGAGCGCGACGTCGACAACCGGCCCACGAACAGATGCGATCATGATCCGCTCCTCCCCTGTGCTGCGCTGGCGGCGCGCTCGCGCGCGGTATCGGCGGCGCGCTCGCGCGCGGTATCGGCGGCGCGCTCGCGCGCGGCGGCGATCTTCTCACGATGTCGGACGGCCGCGGCCTCGGCCTGCCGCTGCGCAGCCAGCATCCGCTCGGCCATCGGGCCTCGCCAACAGTGGCAGATCGCGAGAGCCAACGCGTCGGCGGCGTCGGCGGGGCGCGGCTTGGTCTGCATGCCGAGAATGCGGGTGACCATTGCGGTGACCTGCGCTTTGTCGGCACGTCCGCTGCCGGTCACCGCGGCTTTGACCTCAGATGGGGTGTGGAAGCGTACGGGTATCTCGCGCTGACCTGCGGCGAGCGCGATGACGCCACCTGCCTGCGCGGTGCCCATCGCCGTGGAGACCTGGTTCTGGGCGAACACCCGCTCGATCGCGACGACGTCGGGGTGGTGCGTGTCGAGCCAATGAGAGGCCGCGGTGTACACCGCGAGCAGTCGTCGTTCGAGGTCCATGTCGGTCGGTGTGCGGACAACGTCGACGTCGAGCGCAGTCACCTGGCGACCAGCACCCGACTCGACGAGGGCGATACCGCATCGCGTCAGCCCCGGGTCGACGCCCATCACTCGCACACGTACTCCTCGGATTGCAGCGAACAGTTGTTCGAGATATTACCGAGGGGGCCCGACAATGCGGGTGATCGACACGGCGTAAGAGTGGACTCGATGACGCGATTCGAACCGTTTACTCCGCAGGGCCTGGCGGAGCTGTGCATCGACCGCTGCGCCGACCTTCCCGGCATCGCCGTCGTCGGAGTCGACGGCGCGCCCGCCGCCACGCCAGAGATACTCGCCTCCGAGATCGTCGACGGTCTGCGAGCGCGCGGCCGAGCGGCGGCCGTTGTCCACACGTCGGACTATCTGCGCCCGGCATCGCTGCGGCTGGAGTACGGCAGATCCGATCCCGAGTCATACCGGGAGAACTGGTTCGACTTCGCCGCGATCGGCCGGGAGGTGATCGACGCCGTCCAGACGCATCGACGATGGCTGCCACGGTTATGGGACCCGGTGCGCGACAGATCATTTCGCGACGAACACCAGTACGCCACCGACTCCCAGATCATCGTCGTCGCAGGCCCGATGCTGCGCACACACGGACTCGACCTCGACCTAGTGATCCACCTGGCCATGTCGGAGGGCGCTCTGCGACGCCGGACGCCCGACGCCGAGCAGTGGACCATCCGACCCCTGCTCGACGACGATGCGCACGCTCCGACCGCCGACCTCGAGGTGCGCTACGACCACCCGGACCGACCGGCGCTCGCCCGAACGAACTGAAACTCAGGCGTCGAGTTCCGCGAGGACCTCGTCGCTGACGTCGACGTTGCTGTACACGTCCTGGACGTCGTCACAGTCTTCGAGCGCGTCGATCAGCTTGAAGACCTTTCGGGCGCCCTCGGCGTCGACCGGCACCTCGACGGAGGCACGAAAGTCGGCCTCGGCGGAGTCGTAGTCGATACCGGCGTCGACCAGTGCGGTGCGCACAGCGACGAGGTCGGTCGGCTCGCTGACCACCTCGAACGAGTCGCCGAGATCGTTGACTTCCTCAGCGCCGGCATCGAGGACCGCCATCAGGATGTCGTCCTCGGACTGTCCGTTCTTCTCCAGCGTCACCACACCTCGGCGGGTGAAGAGGTAGGCCACCGAACCCGGGTCGGCCATGTTGCCGCCGTTACGCGTCATCGCGGTGCGGACCTCGCCGGCAGCGCGATTGCGGTTGTCGGTCAGGCACTCGATGAGGATCGCGACGCCGTTCGGTCCGTAACCCTCATACGTGATGGTCTGCCAGTCGGCGCCACCGGCTTCTTCGCCACCGCCGCGCTTGCGTGCGCGCTCGATGTTGTCGTTGGGTACCGAGCTCTTCTTCGCCTTCTGGATCGCGTCGTACAGCGTCGGATTACCGGCGGGGTCACTACCCCCGGTACGTGCCGCGACCTCGATGTTCTTGATCAACTTGGCGAACATCTTGCCGCGCTTGGCGTCGATGACCGCCTTCTTGTGCTTGGTGGTCGCCCATTTGGAATGGCCGCTCATACGCTGTTCCGATCCTTTCGCGTGCCCGCGGCGTCGTTGCCACGCACGGTGTCGTTCGTCATTCGATCTTAGCGGCGACCATCCCGACGAAGTATTCGTGCACTCGTCGATCGCCTGTCACCTCCGGATGAAACGACGTCGCGAGGACGTCACCCTGACGTACCGCGACGATCCGACCCTCCGCGGGACCCTCGGTCACTCGGGCCAGAACCTCCACGCGCTCGCCTGCCCGCTCGACCCAGGGCGCGCGGATGAAGACCGCACGCATCGGGTGACCGTCGGTGATGCCGTCGACCTCCAGATCGGTCTCGAACGATTCCACCTGCCGTCCGAACGCGTTGCGTCGCACCGTGATGTCGAGCGCGTCGAGATGCCGGGCATCGGGCCGTGTGTCGAGGATCTCCGAGGCGAGCATGATCATTCCCGCACACGAACCGTAGGCAGGCATGCCATCGCGGAGGCGCGCGCGCAGCGGTTCGTAGAGGTCGAACACGCCCAGGAGTCTGCTCATCGTCGTCGACTCCCCGCCCGGGATGATCAATCCGTCGACGGCGTCGAGTTCTTCGCGACGACGCACACTGATCGGCGTCGCTCCCGCAGCGGCGACGGCGGCGAGATGTTCGCGCACATCACCCTGCAGTGCGAGGACTCCGACACGTGGCGATCCGGTGTCCGCGGTCACCTGTCGTGCCGTGCGTGCTGGTCGGCGGGCATCTGGCGGCCGGTGCGGCTCAGACCCTCTTGTGTGACCGCAGCGACGAGCCGACCGTCGCGATCGAAGATGCGGCCCTGGGTCAGCGCGCGGCCACCCCCGGCCGACGGCGAGCTCTGGTCGTAGAGCAGCCATTCGTCGGCACGGAACGGTCGCATGAACCACATGGCGTGGTCGAGCGAGGCCGCCTGCGGTTCGATACCGGGGTGCGGCACCTTCGACGATCCGAGCAACGTCATGTCACTCATGTAGGCCAGCGTGCACACGTGGATGGTCTGATCGTCGGGCAGTCGGTGTCGGTACCGGAACCAGACTCGTTGCTGCGCAGCGAAATACGGATTCGTCACCATGTCCTCGCGCGGCACCACACGAAGGTCGAAGTTCTGCCATTCCTTGAGCACCGACGAATCGTCGTCGGACAGGGTTTCGGCCCTGTCGGGCAACGACTCGGGGTCGGGCGCAGGCGGCATACGGTCCTGGTGCTCGATTCCCTCGTCGCCGTGCACATGGAACGAAGCCGACATCGTGAAGATCGCCTCGCCGTTCTGGATTCCGGTGACTCTGCGGGTGCAGAACGACCGTCCGTCGCGGATGCGGTCGACGAGGAAGACTGCCGGAATATCGGGATTGCCGGGCCGGAGGAAGTATCCGTGCAGTGAATGCACCGTGTAGCTGTCGTCAACCGTGCGGGTGGCCGAGACGAGCGCCTGACCCGCGACCTGGCCGCCGAACGTGCGCTGCAGAAAGCTCTCGAACGCGCCGCCGCGGTAGATGTCCTTCTCGATCCGCTCGACCTGGAGGATCTCTTCGATGTCTGCCACCTGGACAGTATCCCGCATGATGACACCGCGGCAGACACACAGCCCGGTCAGAGCTCGTCGAGCTCGACGATCCCGTCCTGGACCGCGCGCGCGACGAGGCCCGCCTTGGTCGGGGCAGGACGGCCGATCTCGGCGTACTTGGCCCGAATACGTGTGAGGTGTGTGTTCACAGTGCCGAGCGAAATGTACAGCGCCGCAGCGGTTGCGGGCTTCGTGTCGACCATCAGCCACGTCCGCAGCACCTCGATCTCCCGCGGCGTCAGCTGCGGCTTCGGCGGTGCTTGTCGGCTGCGCGGGTGCTCGTCGGTCGTCGCCGCCTCCCCCACGTTCGCATCGAGCTGCGGCAACAGGTGCATGTGTCGTTCGCCCCGGCCACCGGCCACAGTCGCGCCCTGCCGAGGTCCTTCGCCGACAGCGACGGCCGCTGGAGGCCCGGGCAACGGCATCCGACGCGCGGCGAGGCGGGCCAACGCCTCCTGACGACGTGCCACCGACTCGGCACGACGTCGTGCGGCGTAGGCGTCGAGTTGCACAGCGGGAATGCGGGGTGCGGTAGGTGCGGTCATGTCAGCATCTCCTCGGTCATCGCTTGTGCCGTATCGGTCTACGCCGTCTCGGCTCGGTCATTCGCGGTACTTCGCACCGCGTGCAGATGACGTTATGAGTGCTCAGGTCGCCCGTCGATGGGGAGAACTCCCCTGGGCATGGGGAGAACTCCCCATGCTGCATCGTCGCAGTTCAGAGCTAATGAATTGAACTCAATCGGCGGCGTTGCGCGCGGCCTCTTCGTCGATGAGGGGTAAATCGCCGCGCGTGACGATGCGCGAGGCCACCGCGTACTCGACGAGCTTCGCCCGGCGATTGCTCGCGAGCTTTCCGCCGCCTGCTCGCATTCCGCTGACTCCGAGCTGGTCAAGCTTGTCGCACACGTTGTCGAGCTTGCGGTTGAATTTCGTCAGCGACCAGCCCAGTCTCCCCGCGGCCTGCGCCGACGAGGGGATCGCACTGGCCCCCGTGCCGTCACGACGCAGGATCTCCTCCGCCAAGACGACGATCAGCAGCTTCTGACTCTCGGTCAGCATCGGGACGCCCTGCGTGATCATCCCGCCGACCACCTCGGGCGCGGTCACCGCGTCGACGTGCGGGCTCACCGTGTGGACGTCCACCTCGTAGGTGGTCGGCCCTGCCGTGAACACGATCGTGGTGTGGCCGAAGACCAGCGGCATCCGGGCGCCCGGTCCGAGCACCGCCGAGAATCCGACGTCGCCCGCAGACACGCTGGCCGAGAGATGCGCGCCCTGATTACTCAACCACCACAAGCCATTGACGTTGTGCAGCAACAAGAATCGACGGTGCAGATAGGGATTGTCGTCGACGGACAGATCCGCCTCACGCCCGATCCAGAACCGACGACCCGCCAGAATCCCGAACCGCTCGCCGCAATAGTCGACGAACGCACGCTCGGCCTGCGTCTGCGGAACCTGCCCGGACGTCATCGGCGAGCGCACCTCGACGCTGTCATGTGGGCGTGTCCTCCGACGTCTCGACGCTCTCCCCGCCGACCTCGCCCGACTCCTCGTCGCTGCGCACCGACACCACCACGACGGTCACGTTGTCGTGCGCGCCGACGAACAGCGCGGCGTCGACAAGGCTTGCCGCGGCATCCTCTGCGGAATCGGAACCCGCGAGAATCTCGGCGATCTCGGCGTCGGGCAGCTCGCCGGTCAATCCGTCGGAGCAGATGAGCAGGACATCGCCGGGTAGTGCCGGGGTGGAAAAGTAGTCGGCGTCCGGCTCGGACATACCCGCACCGAGCGCCCTGGTGATGACGTTGCGGCGCGGGTCGATTCGAGCCTGCTCGGCGGTGATCACACCGGCGTCGACGAACTCCTGAACCTGTGAATGGTCGCGTGTGAGCAGCTGCAGCGTGCCGTTCTGGAACCGGTACGTCCGCGAATCGCCGATGTTGAGGATCAGCCAGTGGAGGACGTCGTCGTCGGTGACGAGCACCGCGCCGGTCACAGTGGTCCCCGCTCGTCGGTCGGAGAAGCCATCGATACCACCGATGCGCTGCTGCGCGTCGACGAGCAGTCGGTCGAGTACGTCTCGGGTATCGGCGAGTTCGGCACCAGGCTCGACCTCCGCCAGCGTCAGGAGCGCCGCCTCACTGGCCAGCTCGCCACTCTCGTGCCCGCCCATGCCATCTGCGAGCAGATACCGTCCGGGCAACACGAGAGCGGCGTCTTCGTTGGCGTCGCGGACACGTCCGACGTCGCTGTACACCGACCAGTCGAGTCGCAGATCTCCGACGATGTCGCTGCCGGTCAGCGACGAATCACGGACGATGCTCACCGAGTCCATGGTCAGCAGATCCTACCGGCGGGCTCGCCACCCGCGGGTGACGTACCCACTGTCGGCGCGAACGTGTCCATGTCGTCGATGTCGCCTACCAGCCGCGCTCGGCAAGACGATGCGGTGCCGGGATGTCGTCGACGTTGATGCCGACCATCGCCTCGCCGAGTCCGCGCGAGACCTTCGCGAGCACATCCGGGTCGTCGTAGAACGTCGTTGCCTGCACGATCGCCGCCGCCCGCTGCGCGGGGTTACCCGACTTGAAGATGCCGGAACCGACGAACACGCCCTCAGCGCCGAGCTGCATCATCATCGCGGCGTCTGCAGGAGTGGCGATGCCGCCGGCGGTGAACAAGGTCACCGGCAGTTTGCCCGCGTTGGCGACCTCGACGACGAGATCGTACGGAGCCTGCAATTCCTTTGCCGCGACGTACAATTCGTCCTTCGGCAGCGAGGTGAGGCGTCGGATCTCATCGCGGATCTTGCGCATGTGGGTCGTCGCGTTCGAGACGTCGCCGGTGCCGGCCTCACCCTTGGAGCGGATCATCGCAGCACCTTCGGTGATGCGTCGAAGCGCCTCGCCGAGGTTGGTGGCACCACACACGAACGGCACCGTGAACGCGAACTTGTCGATGTGATTGGCGTAGTCGGCGGGCGTCAGGACCTCCGACTCGTCGATGTAGTCGACGCCGAGACTCTGCAGGATCTGCGCCTCGACGAAGTGTCCGATACGTGCCTTGGCCATCACCGGGATGCTGACCGTGTTGATGATCCCGTCGATCATGTCGGGGTCGCTCATGCGCGACACGCCACCCTGTGCACGGATGTCGGCGGGTACCCGCTCGAGCGCCATGACCGCGACAGCCCCCGCGTCCTCGGCGATCTTCGCCTGCTCGGGCGTCACGACGTCCATGATCACGCCGCCCTTGAGCATCTCGGCCATTCCGCGCTTGACACGGGCAGTGCCGTGTCCTGCCTGCGAGTCAGCAGCGGCGTGTCCGTTGACCGACGAGGTTGCGTCGGTCGCGGGCTGCTCCCCTGATTCGAATCGACTCACTGTAAGTCTCCTGATTTCGCGTTCACGGCCCATCGGCGATCCACTGGGCTCCTGGCATTACAGGATAGGCGACCCCGAATTGTGTCCTGGCCGCAGGTTCGCCGCACGTCAGGACGATTCGTCGTCGGGTGCCACCCGCTCGGAGATCTCGAAGTACGCGGGCGGTGCTGCCGTGCCTCCGAGCTTGAGCCAGCGCACAGGTCTGCGGGTTGCCAGCGCGCGCGTGTCGCGAACGGCGTCGTTGTAGAAGCGTCGTGCCATCATCACGCGGGTCTCGGCATCGGCGAGTTCGATCGACAGTGACGCCGGACGTACGCCGTTGTCGGTACGGGCGAGCGCCGCGGATACGTCGTTCTCCGCGTCCTCGCGCTGATCCGGCGTCGCGCGTTCGGCACGGTCGGCGACCGCGGTCAGTAAGGCCGCGGCCTTTCTGCCTCGGTCGTCGGTCGACGTCTCCATCCACGCCGCGATGGCCCGCGCGACGACGCTGCGTCGCTCGAGCGTGGACTCCAGCGACCGACGCGCAAGGTCGACACGAACGTTCAGCCGGTCGAGGCGATTGGCGGTCTTGTAGGCCCACGCCGCGGCCACGACCACGAGAACCACCACGACGAACACGATCGACGCCACGGTGCCCGAGACCGTGATCCCAGAGAACCGCACGGCGTCGGCAAGACTCGATGCCACTGAAAGTTGTTGGTGCGCCGCACCGTTCATGCTGTACCCACTCTGTCAGGGTCCACTCTTTCTGGGCCCACTCTTTCTGGGTCCACTCAGTCCGACACCACGACGGGTCCGGCGTCGACGGTGACCGTCTCGTATACGCGCAGGATCTGGTCGGCCACACGCGACCAGTCGTACTTCGCGGCTCTCGCCCGACCCGCTTCGACGAGGTCGGCGCGGGCGTCGTCGTCGGAGAGGAGTGCTGTCACAGCGTCGGCGAGCTCATCAGCAGCACCGACAGCAACCAGCTTTCCGGCACGGCCGTCGTCGAGAACGCGTCGGAAGGCGTCGAGTTTGCTCGCGACCACCGCTGCGCCCGCCGCCATGGCCTCCACCAGAACAATGCCGAAACTCTCGCCACCGAGATTGGGTGCCACGTACACGTCGGCCGACGCCAGCGCCCGCGCCTTGGTCTCGTCGTCGGCCTGACCGAGCAGTACGAGGTGGTCGGCGAGATCTCCTGCTCGACGCCTCAACGCACGCTCGTTGCCTCCGCCGACCACCAGGATCCGGACGTCGGGAAAACTCTCGACGATCGTCGGCAATGCACGCATCAGAATGTCGATGCCCTTGCGTGGCTCGTCGAAGCGACCGAGGAACAGCACCGACCGGCCGGGGTGCGGGTAGCCGGGCAGTGGAGGTGAGTCGGCGAAACCCGCACAGTTGATTCCGTTCGGGATCTCGACCGCGTCGGAACCCAGCGACTCCATCTGCCAGCGACGCGCGAGCTCCGACACGGCGATCTTCCCTGCGATCCGCTCGTGGTACGGGCGCAGGATTCCCTGAAATGTCTTCAACCACAACGACTTCGACGTCGAGGTGTGAAACGTCGTGACTATCGGCCCCAACGCGACCATCAACGCCAGCATCGACAGACTCGGCGAATTGGGTTCGTGGACGTGCAAGACGTCGAACTCGTTGTCGGCGATCCAGCGGCGAAGCGTCAGGTAGCCGTGTGGGCTGAAGCAGACGCGAGACACCG
>NZ_LZMI01000068.1:0-506 GCF_001665475.1 Gordonia sp. 852002-51296_SCH5728562-b
GCCAAACGTGCCGCCATCGACATGCTCAAAGACGTCAAGAACATGTCAGAACGTATGGCGTGCAGGGTAGTTGGGCTTTCCCGTTCCGCCTATCGACGGCTGCCGCACGCACACACCCCGGCCGATCCGGACGCCGCACTGCGCGAGCAGCTACGCACGTATGCCCGCAAGAACCCCCGGCACGGGTTCCGGCGCGCGTGGGCGCACCTGCGCTTCGACGACGGCATCGAGATCAACAAGAAGAAAGTGCATCGGTTGTGGAAGGAGGAGGGCCTGCAAGTGCGGCGTGCTCCGCGCCGCAAACGCGCCGGCCAGTCATCGGTCCCGGTCGTGGTCGCGGACGCACCGAAAGTGGTGTGGGCATTGGACTTTCAGTTCGATTCCACCGTCGATGGGAAGAAGATCAAGATCGCGTCGATGGTGGACGAGCACACCCGCATGTCGTTGCTGAACATCGTGGACCGCTCGATCACCGCCGAACGGCTGATCGAGGAGTTGGAGAAGAC
>NZ_LZMI01000069.1:0-109293 GCF_001665475.1 Gordonia sp. 852002-51296_SCH5728562-b
GGGGCTCGTCGACTCTCCCTGTATGGCGGTGAACCGTCCACGTCGAATGCAGGAGTTCACGAACTCATGTCCATCAATTCAGCACACACCACCGTCGCCGAGACGGCGTCGAATTCGGTTGGCAGGCCGTTCACCGCCACCGTGCCCGGCACGCCGCGGATCGGCCCGCGCCGCGAACTCAAGCGGGCGGTCGAAGGCTATTGGGCGGGCCGCGTCAGCGCTGCCGAGCTCGACCAGATCGCAGCCGGACTGCGACGCGACACCGTCGAACAGTTGGCCGCAGCCGGTTTCGACTCGATTCCGGTCAACGCCTTCTCCTACTACGACCAGGTACTCGACACCGCGGTCCTTCTCGGTGCACTCCCCCAGCGGTTCGACGGCATCGCCGATCCACTCGACCGATACTTCGCCGCGGCACGTGGCACCGCCGACATCGCTCCCCTTGAGATGACCAAGTGGTTCGACACCAACTACCACTATCTGGTTCCCGAAATCGGCGGCGACACCACGTTCGGGTTGCACCCCGACAAGGTCCTCGGCGAGATCGCCGAAGCACACGCACACGGCGTCGAAGCCCGACCGGTCATCGTCGGGCCGATCACCTTCCTGGCACTCGCCAAGGCCGGCGACGACGCTCCGGCGCCGCTGACGAGGATCGACGACCTACTCGGGGTGTACGAGCAGTTGCTCGTACAACTCGCACGGGCCGAGGTCGCGTGGGTCCAGATCGACGAGCCGGTGCTGGTCACCGATTATGCCGAAGACCTTCCCGCACTGGCCAATTCGGTGTACTCGAGGCTCGGCGCTGTCGCCGACCGTCCGTCGCTCTTCGTCAACACCTACTTCGGTGACCCCGGCGCGTCTCTCGCTGCCCTGGCACGCACGCCCGTCGAGGCCATCGGTGTCGACCTCGTCGCGGGTTCGGTCGACTCGGTCGTCGTGGTCCCAGAACTCGCCGAGAAGCTGCTCGTCGCAGGCGTCGTCGACGGTCGCAACATCTGGCGCACCGACCTCGACAAGGCGCTCGCGACCCTTGGCACCCTGTTGGGATCGGCACGCGCGCTTGCTGTTTCGACGTCGTGCTCGACGCTGCACGTGCCCTACACGCTCGACACCGAGGACGAACTCGACGACAACCTGCGAGGCTGGCTGGCATTCGCCGCGCAGAAGTATGCCGAGGTCGGGGTGCTCGCGCGCGCACTGCGCAACGGTCGGGAGTCGGAGCGGGAGGCCTTCGAGGCGTCCGCCGCGGCGCTGGCCACGCGTGTAAGTGATCCGCGTGTCCACGTCCCTGCCGTTCGTTCTCGTCTGGCCGCGGTCACCGACGACGACGTCACGCGGATGCCCGCCGAAGAGCGCATCGCGGCTCAGAACTCGCAGCTCGACCTTCCGCCCCTGCCGACCACCACGATCGGCTCCTACCCGCAGACCTCGGCGATCCGACTTGCCCGTGCCGCGCTGCGTTCGGGTGAGATCGACGAGGCCGAATATCAGCGGCGCATGCGCGCGGAGATCGCCGATGTGGTTGCGCTACAGGAGAAAATCGGACTCGACGTACTCGTGCACGGGGAACCCGAGCGCAACGACATGGTCCAGTACTTCGCCGAACAGCTCGACGGCTTCTTCGCCACGGCCAACGGGTGGGTTCAGTCGTACGGAACCCGGTGCGTGCGGCCGCCGATCCTGTACGGCGACGTCGAGCGCACGCATCCGATGACCGTGGACTGGATCACCTACGCGCAGTCGCTGACCAACAAACCGGTGAAGGGAATGGTGACCGGCCCGGTGACGATCCTCGCGTGGTCGTTCGTGCGTGACGACCAGCCGCTCGCGGAGTCGGCCGATCAGATTGCGCTGGCGATCCGCGACGAGACCGTCGACCTCGAGAATGCCGGAATCACCATCATCCAGGTCGACGAACCGGCACTGCGCGAGCTCCTCCCCCTGCGTGACGCTGACAAGCAGAACTACCTCGATTGGGCGGTACGCGCGTTCCGGCTCGCGACATCCGGGGTGGCCGACTCGTCGCAGATCCACACCCATCTCTGCTACTCGGAGTTCGGTGAGGTCATCGGCGCGATTGCCGACCTCGACGCCGACGTCACGTCGATCGAGGCTGCCCGCTCGGCGATGGAGATCCTCGACGACCTCAACGCCGTCGGGTTCTCGAACGGCGTGGGTCCGGGTGTCTACGACATCCACTCGCCTCGCGTACCGGGCACGGCGGAGATCGAACGGTCACTACGCGCGGCGTTGAAGGCCGTTGGCCCGCAACGACTCTGGGTCAACCCCGACTGCGGACTCAAGACCCGCACACCCGGCGAGGTGATCGCGTCGCTGAGCAACCTCGTCACCGCCGCGACGACAGTGCGTGCCGACGTCGAGCGCTGACGTCGGGGATTGACGTAGAGCGCTGACGACCAGGGAGTCGGCGGGATGACTCCATCTCGTCGATCCCCGTCGATTGTCTCGTATCGTTTCAGTCATGATCATCGAGGCGCTGGTCGCAGAGATCATCGACCTCGCGGACACCCGCTCCCGAGTGGTCGTCGGATTCACCGGGCCACCGGGGGCGGGCAAGACGACGGTCGCACGTCGGGCGACTCTCGAACTCGCCGACCGCCTCGGCGACGCACACATCGGATATCTCCCGATGGATGGTTTCCATCTCGCGACACCGATGCTGCACCTCCTCCGCCGCACCGAACGACGTGGGGCGCCAGACACCTTCGACGTCGACGGATTCGTCACGGCGCTCCGCAGGGCCGCTACGCCCGACACCGAGGTCTACGCACCCGACTTCGATCACAACCTCGGCGAGCCGATCGCCGCGTCGGCACTGATCCCCGTAACAGCGAGAATCGTTGTCGTCGAAGGCAACTACCTCGCATTCGACGGCGCGTGGGCGCCCGTTCGTCGACTCATCGACCGCATGTGGTTCGTCGACCTCCCCGACGCCATCCGACATGAACGCCTCCTGGCCAGACACGTCGCCACCGGCCGGAGCGTCGACGATGCGCTCGAGTGGATCAGGAACGTCGACGACCCGAACGCCGCACAGATCAGGGCAACGCGCGCACACTCCGACGCCGGGCTCGACGCCACCACCATCGACTGACCGCCGACTCCGAACCCGCGCAACCTCAGCCGATTTCGATCAGCAGGTCGCCGGGTGAAACCTGCTGCACGGATGTCACCGCGACCCGGGCGACCTTGCCGCCGACCGGCGCGGTGATGGTCGCCTCCATCTTCATCGCCTCGATTGTGCCGATCGCCGCGCCCGCCGCAATCTCGTCGCCGACGTCCACCGACAGCGATACGACGCCCGCGAAGGGTGCGCCGACGTGATTCGGATTTGCCCGATCAGCACGCTCGGCGGCGGCAACCTTGGAGTCGACGGACCGATCTCGTACGGCGACCGGCCGCAACTGACCGTTGAGCACACACATCACCGTGCGCATGCCCTTCTCGTCGGGTTCGCTGATCGCCTCGAGACCGATCAGCAATTCGACGCCCGGTTCGAGCTCCACGCGGTGCTCGTCGCCGTAGCGCAGTCCGTAGAAGAATTGATTGGCCGACAGCCTCGACGTGTCCCCGTACATTTCCTGATGCTCCTCGAATTCCCTTGTCGGACCGGGGAACAACAGTCTGTTGAGGGTTTCCTGCCGGTGCCTGCCCGCCGTGTCGAGTGCGGTGTCGTCGGCTGCACTGAGCTCTTCGACGGGGCGCGGGGCCGTGCGACCGGCGAGCGCGCGGGTACGCAGCGGCTCGGGCCACCCTCCCGCGGGCTCACCCAATTCGCCTCGGAGAAAACCGATCACGGAGTCGGGGATGTCGTAGGCGCCGGGGTTCGCGGCAAAGTCAGCCGGTGCGATGCCCTGCCCGACGAGGGCGAGGGCAAGGTCGCCGACGACTTTCGACGACGGCGTCACCTTGATCAGCCGCCCCAGCATCGCATCGGCGGCAGCGTAGGCCTCTTCGACAGCCTCGAAGCGGTTACCCAGTCCCAACGCGATGGCCTGCTGACGCAGATTCGACAGCTGGCCGCCCGGAATTTCGTGCGAGTAGACGCGCCCGGTCGGTGCGGGAACACCGGATTCGAAGGGGGCGTACACCTTTCGCACCGCTTCCCAGTACGGCTCCAGGTCGCAGACCGCCTTGAGGTCCAGCCCGGTGTCGTGCTCGGTGTGCGCAAACGCCGCGACGATTGCCGACAGCGGCGGCTGACTCGTGGTGCCCGCCAAGGGTGCCGACGCGCCGTCGACGGCGTCGGCGCCCGCGTTGACGGCCGCGAGGTACGTCGCCAACTGTCCGCCAGGGGTGTCGTGGGTGTGGACGTGGATGGGCAGATCGAACTCGCTTCGCAACGCGCGGACCAGCTTGTCGGCCGCGGGCGCCCGCAGCAGCCCCGCCATGTCCTTGATCGCGAGGACATGCGCACCGGCGTCGACGATCTGCTCCGCCAGGCGCAGGTAGTAGTCGAGGGTGTAGAGCTTCTCGTCGGGGTTCGCGAGGTCGCCCGTGTAGCTCATCGCGACCTCGGCGACCGCGCGATCGGTCTCGAGCACCGCGTCGATGGCGGGTCGCATCTGCTCGATGTTGTTGAGCGCGTCGAAGATTCGGAAGATGTCGATGCCCACGTCCGTCGCCTCGGCGACGAAGGCGGTCGTCACCTTCTGCGGGTACGGCGTGTAGCCGACGGTGTTGGCACCGCGCAGCAGCATCTGCAGACAGATGTTGGGAATCTCTTCGCGCAACTGCGCCAACCGATCCCACGGATCTTCCTTCAGGAACCGCAGCGCGACGTCGTAGGTGGCGCCGCCCCAACACTCGACGGACAGCAGCTGCGGGGTCGTCGCCGCGACATACGGTGCGACGGCGAGCATTCCGCTCGTCCGCACGCGCGTCGCGAGCAGCGACTGATGGGCGTCGCGGAAGGTCGTGTCGGTGACACCGACCGCAGCGCGCTCGCGAAGGTCGCGCGCAAAACCGTTGGGCCCCAGGGTCAACAGTCGCTGCCGCGAGCCGTCGGGCGGCGCGAGTAGTTGGGCGCGGTCGAGCGCGGGAAGCTTGTCGCGCGGATACACCGTGCTCGGACGTTCCCCGTGCGGCTTGTTGACCGTCACGTCCGCGAGATACGACAGAATGCGCGTACCGCGGTCAGCCGATCCACGTGAATTCAACAGCCACGGGCGGTCTTCGATGAACGACGTCGTCACGTGTCCCGCGGCAAAGTCGGGGTCGTCGAGCACCGCCTGCAGGAACGGAATGTTGGTGGCCACACCGCGAATGCGGAACTCCGCCAGGGCACGTCGTGCACGACGCACCGCAGTGTCGAAGTCGCGACCGCGGCAGGTCAGTTTGACCAGCATCGAGTCGAAATGGCCGCTGATCTCTCCGCCGAGAACCGCACCGCCGTCGAGTCGGATGCCTGCACCACCGGGCGTGCGGTAGGCGGTGATACGCCCGACGTCGGGCCGGAAACCGTCCGATGGGTCCTCGGTGGTGATGCGGCACTGTAGTGCTGCTCCGCGGATGGCGATCGAGTCCTGACTCAACCCCAAGTCGTCGAGGGACTGCCCCGACGCCACCCGCAACTGCGCACCGACAAGGTCGACGTCGGTGATCTCCTCGGTCACCGTGTGCTCCACCTGAATGCGCGGATTCATTTCGATGAACACGTGCCGACCCTGCACATCAACCAAGAATTCGACGGTCCCGGCGCACGAATAGCCGATCTGCTTGGCGAACGCGACGGCATCGGCGCAGATCCGCTCCCGTAGTTGCGGATCGAGGTTTGGCGCCGGAGCCAACTCGACGACCTTCTGGTGCCGACGCTGCACGCTGCAGTCGCGCTCGAAGAGGTGAATGACGTTGCCCTGCGTGTCGGCCAGGATCTGCACCTCGATGTGGCGCGGATTGATCACGGCCTGCTCGAGGAACACTGTCGGATCACCGAATGCGGTGTCGGCTTCGCGGGATGCCGCCGAAATGGCCTCGGCGAGATCCTCACGCTTGGCGACGCGCCGCATACCGCGACCACCACCACCGGCAACCGCCTTGACGAAGACCGGGAACTGCATGTCGGCGGATGCCGCAACCAACTCGTCGACGTCGGCCGACGGCTCCGAGGACGCAAGCACCGGCAACCCGGCAGCCTTCGCCGCAGCGATGGCCTCGGCCTTGTTGCCGGTCAGCTCGAGTACATGCGCGGGCGGTCCGACGAACGTGATGCCATGCTCGGCACACGCCGCCGCCAGGCCTGCGTTCTCCGACAGGAAGCCATAGCCGGGATAGACCGCATCCGCGCCCGAATGCAGTGCGGCACCGATGATCTCGTCGACGGAGAGATACGCACGGACCGGATGCCCCGGTACGCCGATCTGGTACGACTCGTCGGCCTTCAGTCGGTGCAGCGAGTTGCGGTCCTCATACGGGAATACCGCGACCGTTCCGGCCCCGAGCTCATATGCCGCACGAAATGCTCGGATCGCGATCTCACCGCGATTTGCGACCAGGACTTTCTCAAACATCTCGGGACACAACTTTCGTTCGTCGAATACACGTTGCCCGGGCAGGCACCATCGGGACAGGCACCGCCGTCGTCGTCGACCTTATCCGTAAGTGAGGGTGATACCTCACTTTTGTCTCAAAGTGTGAGAGCGCGCTGCGCGGGTCCTGTGTAGCTACTCAACGGACGGATCAGCGAGTTCGACGCTGCCTGTTCCATGATGTGCGCAGTCCACCCCGTGATGCGGCTCATCACGAAAATCGGCGTGAACGATCCGATGTCGAAGCCCATCAGGTGATACGCGGGGCCGGTCGGGAAGTCGAGATTCGGTTTGATGCCCGTGCGCTCGTCCATCAGCCGCTCGAGTTCGGTGTAGATGCGCAGCCACCGGTCCTCGCCGAGCTGTTCGGAGACCTCGACCAGAGCCGCACGCATCGTCGGCACCCGCGAATCGCCGTTCTTGTAGACGCGGTGGCCGAACCCCATCACCTTGTCCTTGTTCTCCAGCTTGAGCTCGAGCCAGGCGTTCGCCAGTTCCGGGCGGTCGATTTCGATCATGTCGTACATGACCGCTTCGTTGGCGCCGCCGTGCAGCGATCCCTTCAGCGCTCCGATCGCCGCCGTCACCGCGCTGTAGATGTCCGACTGAGTCGAGGTCACGACACGGGCCGCGAAGGTCGATGCGTTGAAACTGTGCTCGGCGTAGAGCACCATCGACTTCTCGAACGCCGAGACGACCACCGGATCGGGAACCTTCCCGAAACACATGGCCAGAAAGTTCTCCGCGTAGCCGAGTCCGTGGTGCGGGGGTATCGGGTCGAGTCCGCGTCGTCGACGCATGTCCGCCGCGACGATGGTCGGCAGGATCGAGAACATCCGCAGCGCCTTGTCGTAGTTCGCGGTGGGCGCCGCGTTGTCCTCGTCCGGGTCCTCGGTGCCGAGGTAGCTGATGACCGTGCGAACGACGTCCATCGGGTGGCAGTTCTCCGGAATACGGGCGAGGACGGCCTGTGTCGACCGATCGAGTCGACGACTCGCCCGCTCTCGCTGCGTGAACGCGGCGAGTTGGGCGTCGGTGGGCAACTCGCCATGCCACAGGAGGTACGCGACCTGCTCGAAACTGCAGTGCGCGGCGAGATCCTGTACGGGATAGCCCCGGTAGGTCAGCGAATTCGTTTCGGGCACAACCTTCGAGATCGCAGTGGTGTCGACGACGACCCCGAGAAGACCCTTGTGAATAGCAGGTTGGCCAACTGGCGGCGCGCTCATGGATGTACCTCCGGCGTGGAATTCAGGGTGAAGTTGAACAGTTCGGAATCGAAGTCGTTGTAGTCCGCGTAGCGCAGCAACTCGTAGAGCCTGCTCCGATGCTGCATGCCGTCGAGGAGTCCCGATTGTGTTCCGGTAGAGGCGATCTCCCGAAGTCCTGACTCAACGGCACCCATCGCGATGCGTAGCGTCGTCACCGGATAGATGACCGCGTTGTAGCCGACGTCCCCCAGTTGTTTCGCAGTGAGCAGGTCGGATTTGCCGAACTCCGTCATGTTGGCAAGGAGCGGAACGTCAACGGCCGCACGGAATCTCTCGAACTCCGAGGCGTCACGCAATGCCTCCGTGAAGATGAGGTCGGCGCCGGCATCGGCATACGCCTTGGCGCGATCGATCGCGGCGTCGAGACCCTCGACGGCACGCGCGTCCGTCCGCGCAGATCACGAAGTTGTCGTCGCGTCGTGCCGTGACCGCTGCCGCAAGCCTTGCGAGCATCTCGCCGACGGGAACGACGTCCTTGCCGTCGAGATGACCACACCGCTTGGGATTGACCTGATCCTCGAAGTGGCAGCCGGACAACCCCGCGTCTTCGAGGGTGGCAACGGTCCGCGCCGCGCTCATGGGTTCACCGAATCCGGTGTCGGCGTCGACAAGTGACGGCAGGTTGGTTGCGTGGGCGATCTGCCCGCCGC
The DNA here is from genome assembly GCF_001665475.1 of Gordonia sp. 852002-51296_SCH5728562-b. NCBI lineage: Bacteria > Bacillati > Actinomycetota > Actinomycetes > Mycobacteriales > Gordoniaceae > Gordonia > Gordonia sp. 852002-51296_SCH5728562-b. The sequence goes on from NZ_LZMI01000069.1 coordinate 8,473, forward strand.
GAGCGGCGACCTCACTCAGCGTCGTGAGCCCGACGTCGGGGAGTCCGATATCGGCCGAGAGCACAGCGCCGGAAATGTACACGCCCTCGAACCCGACGTCGGCGATGAGCTTGGCCACAAGCGGCGAGAATGCGCCGGGCCAACGCTGCAGACTTCCCGACGCCAAGCCCGCCCGCAGCGCAAGCCGCTTATCGGTGGCAGGTACCGATGACGAGAACAGCCCCGCCACAGCGTTTTCCGATGAGGTCATCAGAAGATCCCCGCCCCGATGGTCGGCGCCTTGTCGAGCACGACGGACAGCACCTTCGGAGTGAGTGCGTCGAGGCCTCCCGCCTCGAGCGACGCGAGATCGGCTGCCGCATCGAGGAATCGACGCTGCTCGGCCGTATCGATCACGCCGTCTGCCATGGTGGAGAACTTGGCCTCGTACTGCTCCCGAGCGAATGGGCGGGCACCGAGTGGATGTGCGTCCGCAACAGCCAGTTCGTCTGTGATGACCTCACCGTTGCGCAGCGTCACAACCGCTTTCGCGCCGAACGCCTTCTCCCCCGGATCGGTGGAGTGGTAGCGGCGGGTCCACTCTGGATCTTCGACGGTCGAGATCTTGCGCCACAGCTCGACGGTGTCGGGACGATGTGCACGTTCGGGCGCATACGACGCCTCGTGGTGCCAGAAACCGTCCTGCAGCGCGACGGCGAAGATGTAGGGCACCGAGTGGTCGAGCGTCTCTCGACTGGCCGACGGATCGAACTTCTGGGGATCACCGGAGCCCGTACCGATCACGACGTGGGTGTGGTGGCTGGTGTGCAGCACGATCGATTCGATGTCGGCGAGATCGGTGATCCGCTCACGCATCCGACGCGCGAGGTCGATCGGCGCCTGACTCTGATACTCGGCCGAGTGCTCCTTGGTGTAGCTGTCGAGGATCGCCCGCTTGGCCTCGCCCGGACCGGGAAGCGGTATCTCGTAGACCTTCTCGGGGCCACCGAGTAGCCACGCGATCACGCCGTCCTCGCCCTCCCAGATCGGAGCGGGCGCACCCTCACCTCGCATCGCACGGTCGACGGCCTCGATCGCGATCTTGCCCGCGTGAGCCGGCGCGTATGCCTTCCAACTGGAGATGAGGCCCTTCCGCGATTGCCGCGTCGCGGTTGTCAGGTGCAGGGCTTGGCCAACGGCCTGGTAGATCGTCTCGACGTCGAGACGCAACATGGTTCCCAGCCCCGCGGCGACGGAAGGACCGAGGTGCGCAACGTGGTCGATCTTGTGCTCGTGCAAACACATTCCGCGCGTCAGATCGATCTGGATCTCGTAGGCGGTGGCGATGCCTCGGATCAGGTCTGCACCCCCGGCGCCGACGTGCTGCGCCACCGCGACCAGCGGGGGGATGTTGTCGCCCGGGTGCGAGTACTCGGCGGCGAGGAAGGTGTCGTGGAAGTCGAGTTCACGCACGGCCACCCCGTTGGCCCACGCGGCCCACTCCGGGGAGTACGTGCCTGCGACACCGAACACCGCCGCGCCCCGGCCGCCCCGTCCGTGCGGGTGCACGAGCGCCTGTAACCGCGCAGCCGTCACCGGTCGACGGATCACCGACGCGGCGCTGACCGCCGCGTTGTCGATGACCCGATTGATCACCATCTCGGCTGTCTCGATCGGCACCTCGACAGGGTCGGCGGCAACCTCGGCGATTTTCTGAGCGAGATGCTCGGACTGACCGAAGTCGGAGGCACTGCGGTGGGTCCGCACGTTGTGAATGATCATGTTCGCACCGTACGCATCTCGTTCGTCTCCGCATAAGCCCTGGCGAATGCGTATTTTTGCGGATGACTGCCCTCAATTTTGCGAATGTTGTGAACAGATGAGGAGTTAGGCTCTGTGCATGGCACACCCCTCTGCCGCGACGCCCGGGAGACTTCTCGTAGGAGCTCGCCTACGCAGGCTCCGCGACGAGCAGGGACTCTCCCAGGCCGCACTCGCACGTCGTATCGACAAGTCGACCAGCTACGTGAATCAGCTCGAGAACGATCAGCGCCCGATCACCGTCGGCGTGCTTCTCGCACTCACCCGCGAGTTCGACCTCAACGCCGACTACTTCGCGGCCGACACCGACGCGCGGCTGGTCGCCGACCTGGCCGACGCACTTGCGACCGCACCAGACGGCGGCGACGTCACGCGCGCGCAGATCACCGAGCTCGTCTCCCGAATGCCCGACGTCGGTCGCACGATCGCCGCCCTCCACAGGCGCCTCGTCGCGGCAGAGTCCGAGCTCGACACCTACCGGGGACAGGCCGCGAATGCGGGCGGAGCGTCGTCGACTCCGATGCCGTTCGAGGAGGTCCGCGACTTCTTCTACGACCGCAAGAACTACATCGACGTCCTCGACCGGGCAGCCGAGGACATGTTCGATCAGCATGGCCTGCGCGTCGGAGGACTCGACCTGCAGTTGGCGACGCTGCTGTCACGCGAACACGGCGTCTCCGTGTCGATCAGCCGTGACACCGACCCCGTCGCCGCCGCGCGCCGCCCCAAACGCGTCTTCGATCCCACTCGGCGCGTCGTCCAGCTCGCGGGTCGACTCACCTCCGGGCAACGCGCGTTCCAACTGGCCACCCAGTTGGCGTTGATCACGCAGAGCGATGTGATCGACGCGGTGATCGCCGACGCCGTCGAACTGAGCTCTGAGTCACGGGCTGTAGCCCGAATCGGACTCGCAAACTACTTCGCGGGAGCATTGTTGTTGCCGTACAGACACTTTCGCGACGCAGCGGAGGACGCGCGCTACGACATCGAACTGCTCTGCGTCGGCTTCGACGTCGGCTTCGAGACCGTGTGCCATCGGCTGTCGACTCTCCAGCGCCCTGGACATCGCGGCGTCCCGTTCATTTTCGTCCGGACCGATCGCGCGGGGAACATCTCCAAGCGACAATCCGCCACCGCATTTCACTTTTCGCGGGCGGGAGGGAGTTGCCCGCTCTGGGTCGTACACGACGCATTCGCCTCGCCGGGGCGGGTTGTCACCCAGGTCTCGCAGATGCCGGACGGCCGGTCGTATTTCTGGCTGGCGCGCAGCACCGACGAGGGGTTGGGCTACCTCACACAGCACAAATCCTTCGCCATCGGATTGGGTTGCGATCTCGCACACGCCGACCGCCTCGTCTACTCCACCGGCATCGACCTCGCCGACGACCGTCGTACCGTACCGATCGGCGCAGGATGCAAGGTGTGCCCGCGACCTGCCTGCCCGCAGCGGGCGTTCCCGCAGGTCGGCAGGCCCATCGACGTCGACGTCACTGTCAGTGACTCCGTCCCGTATCGCCCGGCCCGCACAGAGTAGGTGAGCTCGTGAGTGACAGTCCGACGTCGTTCGGTCCGTCACGCATGCGTCGGCGCGTGTCCCGTCTGCGGTAACGTCGGGCGAAATGATATCGGTTACCAAGAAGCACAGCCGTGCTCGCACGGCTAGGTCACTCGTACTCGGGTACGCGTGGCCTGCTCTTGCTGCCATCGCCGTCTTGGCGGTCACCATCGCAACGGTCGTGGGGCTCACCCTGCATTCGTCAGCGACTGCCGACTCAGCACCCCCGACAGATAACGCCCGGTCGGTCGCGGCACCGATCATCCCGCGCCCCTCCTGCCCCGAGAAGTCCGACGGAAAGGCCATCGTCGTCGGACTCGCGTCGCAACACATGGTGCTGTGTCTCGACGGCCGACAGATCTCCGACGTCCCTGTCACCACCGGCAGCGTCGACCGTGGCGCAGGCACACCGCTGGGCACCTGGCGCATCGAAAGTCATGACGTCGATCGCACGCTGAGCGGTCCCGGGTACACGGTGTTCGTGCACTACTGGTTGCACCTTTTCGGCGACATCGGATTCCACGACTCGCCCTGGCAGAAGTTCCCCTACGGCGACACGACGGCATACAAGACCCGAGGCTCCGAAGGCTGTATTCACGTGCCCGGCAACGAGATCAAGCACCTCTACGACTGGGCGGGCGACGGCACGCCTGTGACGATCACGGCCTGACCGTCGGCCGATCTGCTTACCTTCCGTAACAATCCCCGCGGTCGTCACGATGTCTGTAATGCGAGATTCGAGTACATCTACCAGGGAGATCCCATGTCGAAGATCACGCATTCACCGTCGACGCGCATCCGCAGGTTCGTAGCGATCGCAGCTGCCACTGCCGCGGCGGCGGTTCCGCTGGCCACAGGCGGCGGACTCGCTTCCGCTGCGCCCGCCCAGCCCGTCGGACACTGCTCCATCACCTATCCCAACCCCAATCTGTTCGCACTGCCGACCTCGGCCACCGCATCGATCACTCAGTCGGGTCGCGGTGGCATCCAGGTACGCCTGGACTCCAGGCCGCTGTCGATCGCCGGCTACCAGCAAAAGGTGACAGTGACGTGGGCAAACCTCCGAACCGGGAAGTCGGGCAGCGTGTTCAGCGACCCGACGCGCGTCGGTGGCCTCACGTCGACGGTCTCGGTGCCACGAATCGCCACCGCCCCCGGCCGCATCGCACTGGTGATCGGCGCCACCAACACCAGTTCGATCAACCCGAACGCAATGACCAACGGCGATTGCAGCACCGAGTACGTGGTTCGCTGACGTCTGCCGACGACCCATTGGCAACGTCGGGAGCCGGTCGCTGAAGGCAACCGCCCTCCCCGACATGCCGGGCGGGCCCGATCGTCGTAGCGTGTCGCTGTGCCCTCAGCAACCCTCATCGAGAATGCCTCCGTGGTGACCGTCGACCCGGATCGTCGGGAATTGACGCGCGCGTCGGTGCTGATCGAGGGCACCACGATCAGCGCGATCATCGAGGCGGATGCCCCAGCGGCGCCGTTGCCTGACGACGTCATCCGGATCGACGGCTCGGGCTGCGTGCTCACGCCCGGCCTGGTGAACACCCATCACCACCTCTATCAGTGGATCACTCGGGGGCTCGCCGCCGATCACACGCTCTTCCAATGGCTGACGACGCTGTACCCCATCTGGGCGGGTATCGACGAGCAAGCTGTGCACACGGCAGCGCTTGGCGGTCTCTCGACACTCGCGTTGTCTGGCTGCACGACGACGACCGACCACCACTACGTCTTCCCGCGCGAGGGCGGCGACCTGCTCGGTGCCGAAATCGGTGCAGCCCGGGCCGTCGGCGTGCGCTTCCACCCGACGCGCGGTTCGATGGACCTGTCCGAGAAGGACGGCGGCCTACCGCCGGACACCGTGGTGCAGAGCATCGACGAGATCCTCGCCGCAAGCTCCGATGCCGTTGCGCGCTGGCATGATCCGGCACCGGATTCGATGCTGCGCATCGCACTGGCACCGTGCTCACCGTTCTCGGTGACCACCGACCTGCTCCGCGAATCCGCCGTGCTGGCACGAGAACTCGGCGTCCGGCTGCATACCCACCTCGCCGAGTCGGTCGACGAGAACACTTACTGCGACGAGCATTTCGGTTGCACACCACTGGAATACATGGAATCGGTCGGTTGGACGGGCGACGACGTGTGGTTCGCCCACGGCATCGAGTTCGCCGACGACGAGATCGCCCGGCTCGCAGCGACGTCGACCGGCGTCGCCCACTGCCCCACCTCCAATGCCCGCCTTGGCAACCACATCTGTCGCACTCGTGACCTCGTCGACGCAGGGGTTCCCGTGGGATTGGGCGTCGACGGCGCGGCGTCGAACGAATCGGCCCGTCTCCTCGAGGAGGCACACCAGGCCGTGCTGATGGCCCGCACCCGGGGAGGCCCAACCGCGCTCACGACCCGGACGGCCATCGAGCTCGCCACCATCGGTGGTGCTCGAGTACTGGGCCGCGCCAACGAGATCGGCTCCATCGAGGTCGGGAAGCTCGCCGACCTCGTCCTCTGGGACCTCACCACGCTCGCGCACGCCGACATCGACGACCCGGTGGCAGCACTGGTTCTCGGCGCCATCCCGCCGATCAAGGCGTCGTGGGTCAACGGCACACAGATCGTCGCCGACGCCGAGTTGCTCACCGTCGACACGACGACCGTCGCGGCCGACTGCGCACGCGAGCATCGTCGACTACTCGACAAAGCACGCGGGGCCCTCACATGACACCTCCTATGGCACGCAGGGGACTGTGATGGACCTGCACACGGTCTCGACCTACCGCTATGCCTACAGCCGCGACGACCTCACCTTGGCGGCGGGCGAGCGCATCGTCGCGGGCGGCACGTGGTTCTTCTCCGAACCGCAGGTGACGTCGAGCGGGGTGGTCGACATCAGCCGAATCGGCTGGGAGCCCTTCGAGGAACTGCCCGACGGCGGGCTGCGGATCGCGGCCACTGCCACCATCGCGCAACTCGCCGAGCTGCCCGCCGAACACGGTTGGCGGGCACATCCGCTGCTCTTCCAGTGCGCGACAGCACTTCTGGCGTCCTTCAAGATCTGGAACGTCGCCACCGTCGGCGGAAACATCTGCCGTTCGTTCGCGGCCGCATCGATGGTGTCGCTCGCGGCGGGACTGGACGGTCGCGCACTGATCTGGCGGCCGGACGGCACCGATTACAGCCTCGACGTCGCCGACTTCGTCACCGGCAACGGAACCAACACCCTGGGCGAGGGAGAGGTGTTGCGCGCCATCGACATCCCCGGATACGCACTGCGCGGCAGAACCGGATTCAGGAAGATCGCCTTGGCAGAGTTGGGACGCTCCGGCGTGGTGGTCACCGGGCGCCGCGACGAGGATGACACCGTCGTCGTCGGGATCACCGCGGCAACGCTATGGCCTACCGTGCTGCGCTACAACGGATTACCCGACGCCGAGCGTCTGCGCTCCGACATCTGGTCGGCCGACGGCTACTACACCGACCCGCTCGGCGCCGCCGATTGGCGGCGCGGGGTCAGCGCGGTCCTGGCCGAACAGATCCGTGACGAACTGGGACGGGACGAACCACAACGGGACACGGAAGGGGCTGCTGCACCGTGAAGTTCGAGATCAACGGCGAGCCGGTTGACGCGAGTCCCGCTGCGGGACAGTGCCTGCGCACATTTCTGCGCGACCAAGCCCACTTCGAGGTCAAGAAGGGTTGCGACGCGGGCGACTGCGGCGCGTGCTCGGTGTTGGTCGACGACACGCCGGTGCACTCGTGCATCTTTCCGGCCCAGCGGATCGAAGGTCGTTCGGTCACAACGGTCTCGGGCCTCGGTACACCCGACGACCTCCATCCCATGCAGCAGGCCTTCGTCGACAACTTCGGCTTCCAGTGCGGCTTCTGCACGGCCGGAATGATCGTCACGGCGTCAACGCTCGACGCCGACACCGCCCACGACACCGACGAACTACAGCGGAAGATGAAGGGAAACCTCTGCCGCTGCACGGGATATCGCGCGATCCGCCAGGCGATCCGGCAGGGCGTCGACGCCGCACAGCCCGCCGATCCCCCCGCCAGCCAACCCGCTGGTCGAGCAGACTCCACCGCTGGTCGAGCAGACACGAGCAACGCGTCCCCCGCTGGTCGAGCAGACGCGAGGAACGAGCGTCGTGTCGAGACCACCTCCCCCGCGATCGGCGCGTCGCTCACGCCGCCCGCGGGCCGCCGGGTTGTCACCGGAACCGAGCCGTACACCTTCGACGTCGCAGTCCCCGGAACCCGCTACCTGCGAGTGCTCACCTCGCCACACCCGCACGCCCGGATCGTCTCGATCGACACGTCCGCGGCGCAGGCTCTTCCCGGCGTCGCGCTCGTCCTCACCCACGAGAACGTCAGTACGCGAAGGTTTTCCACCGCGAGGCACGAGTCGCGTGCCGACGATCCGGACGACACACTCATCCTCGACTCCGTGGTGCGGTTCGTCGGGCAGCGGGTGGCGGCAGTGGTCGCCGACACCGCCGGAATCGCCGAGGAAGCGTGCCGCCTGATCGACGTCGAGTACGAGCTCCTGCCCGGCGTCTTCGATCCCGAGGAAGCACGACGTCCCGGCGCCCCACTGGTCCACCCCGAACGCACCCCCGAGGACCGCGTGTTCGAGGCAGAGCGCAACGTCATCTCCTCGTTCCACGAGGGATTCGGTGGCGACGTCGACGCCACGCTCGCGGACTCTGCCGTCACCGTAGGCGGAACCTGGCAGACTGCACGAGTTTCCCACGCACAGTTGGAGACCCACGGCTCCATCGGCTGGCTCGACGACGACGGCCGACTCGTGATCCGCACCAGCACGCAGGTGCCGTTCCTGGTACGCGACGAACTCGCGCTTTTGCTCGACCTTCCCGCAGATCGCATCCGCGTGTTCAGCGCCCGCGTCGGCGGCGGATTCGGCGGCAAGCAGGAGCTACTCACCGAAGACCTGGTGGCGATCGCGGTGCTACGCACCGGAATGCCCGTTGCGTACGAGATGTCGCGGACCGACGAGATGACCCGCACCACCTATCGTCATCCCTTCCGTGTCGCAGTCGATCTCGGCGCCGACGCCGACGGCCGACTGCGTGCGATGAAGGTCGACGTTCTCTCCGACGCCGGCGCATACGGCAATCACTCCATGGGTGTCATGTTCCACGCGTGTGCCGAGTCGGTCTCGGTGTACAACTGCCCGGTCAAGCGGATCGACGCCGAGGTCGTCTACACCAACAACCCGCCGTCGGGTGCCTTCCGCGGCTACGGCCTCGGGCAGGTGATCCTCGCCGTCGAATCCGCCATGGACGAACTCGCGATTGCCCTCGACATCGACCCTTTCGAGCTGCGTCGAATCAACGCGGTCCGCGACGGCGATCCGCTTCTCATCGCACACCCCGAACCCGAGGACGACCTGATCTACGGGAGCTACGGACTCGACCAGTGCCTCGACCTCGCCCAGACAGCGCTACGCCGCGGCAACGATGTCGCTGCGCCAGAAGGTGATTCGTGGCGCATCGGCGAGGGCATGGCCATCGCCGCGATCGCCACCATGGCACCGCGCGGCCACTTCTCGACCGTCACCGTCGGAGTCGACGGCGACGGGAGCTACCACGTCGGTGTGGGCACGGCCGAGTTCGGCAACGGCACGACGACGGTGCTCACCCAGATCGTCACCGAGGCATTGGGAACCGATCCGTCACGAATCGTGTTGGCGCACGGCGACACCGACGCAGCGATCTACGACACCGGGGCCTTCGCGTCGGCAGGCATCACAGTCGCCGGCAAGGCGACCTACGGCGCAGCACTCGCGCTGCGTACAGTCCTGCTCGACGCGGCGTCGTCGATCACCGCAACGGCACCCGACGCCATCCGGTTGGTCCCCGACGGCGCACTCGTCGGTGAACGACTCGTCGGCTTCGACGAGCTCATCTCCAACGTCGATCCGTCGCACCGCGTGGGCGACCGCGTCGTGGCCACCGGTTCCGAGAGTGGCGCACTGCGCTCAATTGCGTTCAACGTGCACGCATTTCGGGTCGCCGTCGACATCGCGACCGGTTGCGTGCGCATCCTGCAGTCCGTCCAGTCGGCCGACGCCGGCACGGTGATGAACCCGCAGCAGTGTCGCGGTCAGGTCGAAGGCGGTGTGGCGCAGGCGATCGGATCGTCGCTGTACGAGGAGATCATGCTCGACGGGAAGGGTGTAGCACTGACTCCCGTGTTCCGCACCTACCGGGTGCCCCAGATGGCGGATGTCCCCGAGACCGAGGTCTACTTCGCCGACACCGCCGACGAACTCGGCCCGTATGGCGCGAAGTCGATGAGCGAGTCACCCTACAACCCGGTGGCCCCCGCTCTTGCCAACGCGATCCGGCGGGCGATCGGCGAGCGCCCGTACGAGCTGCCGATGTCGCGTGATCGGGTGTGGCGCCTGCTCCAGTGACGATTGGCATTCCAGACGCGGCCCGAGCGTGTGGACGCAGCTGGTGTATCAGCCGCGCGTCTGCCAACTCGAGCCGCGTCTGGGATCTGAGTCGGGTCAGCCGACGGTCGCACAGTTTCGGTGACCCGAACTTTTTGATTCGCCCGTGTTGAACTCGACGTCGAGCTGTGCGAGATTGGTCAGGTGAGCACGGTCGAAGAGCGCGAGCAGCCGGAGCCGACCGAGGCCCGCCGACGCATACGTCGTCCGCGTGCGCTGTTGCGCAACGTCGCACTACTCGGCCCCGCCTTCGTCGCCGCGATCGCCTACGTCGACCCGGGCAACGTCGCAGCCAACATCACCGCAGGGTCCCGATACGGGTTTCTGCTGGTCTGGGTGCTGGTGCTGGCCAACGTCATCGCCATGCTGATTCAGTACCAGTCGGCGAAGCTCGGCATCGTCACCGGCAAGGGACTGCCCGCCCTGATCGGGGCGCGGATGGGTCGTCGTTCTCGACTCGCGTTCTGGGCACAGGCCGAGGCCGTCGCAGTGGCAACCGACCTCGCGGAGGTGCTCGGCGGGGCCATCGCACTGCATCTGCTGTTCGGACTGCCACTCGTCCTCGGCGGCGTGATCGTCGGCGTGGTGTCTCTCCTGATGCTGCTTCTGCAGAATGCGCGCCAACAACACGTTTTCGAACGGGTCATCCTTGGCATGCTCGCGATCATCGTCGTGGGATTCCTCGCAGGCCTCGTCGTCGAACCGCCGCCCGCCGGAGAGGTTCTCGGTGGGCTCGTGCCCCGCCTGCAGGGCCCCGAGACAGTGCTGCTCGCCGCGTCCATGCTCGGCGCGACTGTGATGCCGCACGCGATCTACGTCCACTCCTCACTGGTCGTCGACCGACACGGCATCAGCTCGTCGCCGTCGCGAAAGCGGCGCCTGATCAGGGTGACGCGGTGGGATGTCGTCATCGCTCTCATCGTGGCAGGCGCCGTGAACATCGCACTGCTGTTGCTCGCGGCCACCAACCTCCGCGGCAAGGAGGGCACCGACACCATCGAGGGAGCCTACGACGCCGTCCGCGACTCCCTCGGCCCCTCGGTGGCGACCATCTTCGCAATCGGCCTGCTGGCCAGCGGGCTCGCAGCGACCTCTGTCGGTTCGTCGGCGGGCTCGGCGATCATGGACGGCCTACTGCACGTTCGGGTTCCTCTCGTGGTGCGCAGACTCGTCACGCTCATTCCCGCGCTCGTCGTGCTCGCTGTCGGTGTGGACCCAACCTGGGCGCTGGTGATCAGTCAGGTGGTGCTGAGCTTCGGAATCCCGTTCGCGATCATCCCCCTCGGCCGACTCACCGCCGACCGCGGGCTCATGGGCGAGTACGCCGATGGGTGGCCGCTGCGCATCGGAGCCGCGGTGTCGTCGGTGCTCATCGTCGTGCTGAACCTTGCCCTCATCGTGCTGCTGATCATCGGCGCGTGAGCATCAGCAGCACCGCGTGTTGTCATCGGCGCCACATGGGACTTCTCTATTCCGACATCTCGGCTCCACATGTCGTCCGTCACGTTGACATCACCGGCCAGCACGGCTATCACTGATATGCACTCGACCGACCGGGTGCGAATGCGCTTGCAGGGAGGTGAGATCCGAATGCCATCTGGTGACAGTTCTTCTGACAGAGCATCGTTCGAATCGTGCCCTCCCCTCGCTCGTCACAGGTGAGCCGACGCCGCGCGTATCGCGTGCGGTACCGCGGCCGCGCGCGGGTTGGGGAACCCTGACCCCAAGGCGGTCCTCATGTCCATCACCGCACTCGACATCTTTGCCCGTATCTCCGTAGCACTGCTATGTGGAGCCGCGATCGGCTTCGAACGCCAGTGGCGTTCTCGCACAGCGGGTCTGCGAACGAACGCACTCGTCGCGCTCGGAGCGGCCCTGTTCGTCGTGATGGGGGCATTCAGCTTTCACGGTCCAGACGCCGACCCGACTCGCGTTGCTGCCCAGATCGTTTCCGGTATCGGCTTTCTCGGTGCAGGCGTGATCATGAAGCAGGGCGCGTCGATCTCCGGTCTCAACACAGCGGCGACACTGTGGGCGTCGGCCGCTGTCGGCGCTCTCGCCGGCGGCGGACTCCTCCTCGTCGCCATCGCGGGCACGGCAACCGTGATGCTCGCGAATACGCTGCTCCGACCCCTCGGTAGGCTGATCGACCGCCACCCCGGCGACACCGGCCGTGAATCGCCCTCCGCGAACTACATTTTCGAGGTCACCTGTCCACAAGCGGCCGAAACCACCGTGCGCGCAATGGTGTTCGACGCCGTGCACCGTCCGGAGCTGACCGTACGGTCCATCGCCGCGACCGACGACGAAAACGGGATCGTGACGATCACCGCGCATGTGTTCAGCGCCGAGCGCAACGACCGCGACATCGAAGACGCTCTCGCGACGGTGGTGCGCGCCGAACCGGTGACGTCGGTGCGCTGGTCGGCGAGCGCCGAACCGAGCGCCGACTGAGAGACGAGCGCCGACTGAGAGACGAGCGCCGACTGACGAGCACGCACGGATTCCCTGTCCGGATGGACAGGGATTCCGCTGCTCTTCTGGTCTGATCATCTTTTCATCTGAGCAGGTGGACTTGTTCAGACGTGATATGGCGCACAGAGTGGATCGTGAATCACCGGTTACGTCACAAGGAGATCGCCACATGGCCATCGAGCTCAATCAGATCTGGGACTTCCCGATCAAGGACTTCCACCCGTTCCCCAATGCCAAGCTCGGCGTCGGCGCGCACGACATGCTCGGCGTTGAAGCAAAAAACCTGGGGATGACCCGCGTCCTGCTCATGACCACGGGATTGCGTGGCTCGGGGATCATCGAGGAACTCGTCGGCAAGATCGAGTACCAGGGTGTCGACGTCGTTCTCTACGACAAGGTCGAGTCCAACCCCAAGGACTACAACTGCATGGACGCCGCGGCGCTCTACCAGTCCGAGAAGTGCGACGGGATCATCTCCGTCGGTGGTGGTTCAAGCCACGATGCCGCCAAGGGCGCACGCATGGTGATCGCCCACGACGGCCGCAACATCAACGAGTTCGAAGGCTTCTCCAAGGCCACCAACAAGGAGAACCCCGCGCACATCGCCGTCTCGACCACTGCGGGCACGGGCTCGGAGACCTCCTGGGCCTATGTCATCACCGACACTTCGGACATGAACAAGCCACACAAGTGGGTCGCGTTCGACGACACCTGCCTCGTCGACCTCGCCATGGACGATCCGCTGCTCTACTACAGCTGCCCCGAACACTTCACAGCCTTCTGCGGCTTCGATGTGCTGGCCCACGCCTCGGAGCCCTATGTCTCGCGACTCGACTTCGCGCCGTCACTGGGCAACGCGAAGTACTCCATCGAACTCATCCGTGACCACCTGCGCACCGCCGTGTACGAGCCTCGCAATCTCGAGGCACGTACCGGCATGATGCACGCGCAATACATTGCGGCACAAGCATTCAACTCGGGTGGCCTCGGGCTGATTCACTCACTGTCACATGCGGTCAGCGCCTTCTACGACAGCCACCATGGCCTGAACAACGCAATCGCACTTCCGCGCGTCTGGGAGTACAACCTGCCGAGCCGCTACGAGCGTTACGCCGACATCGCCGCACTGCTGGGTATCGACACCAGCAAGATGTCGACCGTGCAGGCAGCCGACGCCGCAGTCGAGGAGGCGATCCGGTTGTCCAAGGACCTCGGTATCCCCGACAACTTCGGACAGCTCAGCGTCAACAGCTACGAGAAGAACCGGATGAACACCGGCAAGTACGAGGGCCGCGGAGACACGATGGACACCTCGGACAAGCAGATCCGCGCAATCGCCGAACACATGATGGACGACTGGTGCACGCCGGGTAACCCGCGCGAGTGCACCGTCGAGTCACTCATCCCGATGGTGACCCATGCAATGACCGGTAGCTACTGAGCCACCGCTACAAGCCCTCGGGAGACTGAGCACCTCCCGAGCCGCGGATCGGTCCGGGCGAGGTCGCGACCTGACCCTTCACCTGGACCGATCCGCACCCCAGGTCACCGCGCACGATCGTCATGAGGAGCCATGCCAGAGAGCACAACAGTGCCGTCCCGCCACTTGTCCAGCGCCACAACCCGATTCGACACGGTCGAAGAACTCACCGATGCACTCGCTGAGCAGGAATACCTGATCGACGACGACCTTGCCGTCGTTGTGCACCTCGCGACACTGCTCGACAGGCCTCTCCTACTCGAGGGACCCGCGGGCGTCGGCAAGACCGAGCTCGCCAAATCCCTTGCGGCAGCCTCGGATCGGCAGCTCCTCCGGCTGCAGTGCTACGAGGGTCTCGACGACTCCAGAGCACTCTACGAGTGGGATTACGCCCGCCAGCTTCTTCACGTGCAGATGTTGCGCGACAGAATCAGCGGTGAGCTCGCCGACGAGCCCACCCTGTCCGCGGCGTCGGCGGCGCTCTCGCGCACCGACATCGGCGTCTACACCGAGGACTTCCTCGTCGCACGACCATTGCTCGCGGCCATCACTGCACCGCTGCCCACCGTGCTGCTCATAGACGAGATCGATCGAACCGACGAGGCCATGGAGGCCGTGATGCTCGAGGTACTCGCGGAGCGGCAGGTGACGATTCCCGAGCTCGGCACCTTCGCCGCGCGTTCGTCACCGTGGGTGATATTGACCTCCAACGACACCCGGGAACTGTCGCCCGCCCTGAAGCGACGCTGCGTGCACTTCCAGGTCGACTATCCCGACGTCGAACGCGAGCGGGCAATCGTGTCGGTGCGCGCGCCGGAAGTGGAACCCGGGGTGGTCGCCGACGTCGTCGACCTCGCACGCCGTCTGCGGGAGTTGCCGCTGCGTAAGAGTCCTTCCATCGCCGAGGTGATCGATGCCGCGCGGGCAGCGTCGTACCTGCGCACGACGACTGCCGCACACGCAGCCGACGTCACGCACGATCGAACGTCGACAGACCGTGCACTTCTCGCACTGTTGGTGAAGTTCGGCAGTGATCTCGATATCGCCAGGGCCATGGTGGGCACACCAGCGTCGTCCGGGTCCGACATCCAGGATTCGAGGCCGTCCGCGAGCGACGGTTCTAGTCCGCGAGGGTCGCTGACAGCAACAGCTTTCGGGTCGGGTCGTGCGCGTAGCGCCCGTCGACGTTGACGTGACCACTTCTCGAGAGCGCAGCGGCGCCCGGACACGTGATCGCGTTCTTGACGCACTCTCGGTGATGTTCGGACACCTTCTCCGCGGCCACCGGGTCACCGTGTCCCCGGCCGAGGTCATCGAGATCCGTCGCACGCTGGCACTCGTCGGCGCCGACGATCTCGACCGACTGCGGGCTGCGCTGCGCGCGGTGAGCGTCAAGTATGCGCACGAGGCAGACGGCTTCGAGATCGCCTTCGATCTCGTGTTCGTTGGGGTACCGCATCGCGATACGGCCACCGACCTTCCGCGACCCCGCGGCACGGCAGCCGAACTGCCCGATGACATCGCCTGGGATGATGAGTTCGACGGCGCGGCGAGGAGGATCGGCGCAGACGAGCACACCGATGAGATCGGCGATCTGATGGCCGACGATCCAGACGCACGGGAGCGTCAAGGGGAGAGCGCGCATCGCGAAGAAAACGACTTCTCGGTATCGGCGGGGACCGAACAGTTGGCTGTCGACTCTGACAGCAACACCGTCGCAGGCGGAATCACCTACACGGTCGAGATCGACGGAGCAGCAGCAGCCAAGGCCGGGGAGCTCGTCGGCTCGACGGCCCGCGTCAGCGGAACGTCGCTCTCCATGGCCGATGCCGCAGCGATTCTCGCCGCTCTCGACGCCGCCGACGCACGCAGCGCCTACGACGACGACGGCGCGGACAACCTCACCGACGAGCAACGTGAGGAGCTCGAACATGCTCTGTCCCAGTTCATCTCGGCCCTATCCGAACGTCTTGCCGCCACACCCGTGATCACCGGTCCTGACACCGATCCGGTTCACGGCACCGACCAAGCACAGATCGACCGAGCATGTCACCGACTCGTCCAACGAATTCGGGGAGCGCCGCGCACGGTGGTGCGCGCGGCTGATCGTGGATCGCTCGACATGCGTCGCACGATGCGCTGCGCCGTCCGCACCGACGGGGTCCCCCTCACACTGTGGCGCAGGAATCGCACACCCGGCCCGGTACGGCTTCTCGTCCTTGTCGACGTCTCGTTGTCGGTGCGACCAGTCGCGGGCTTCATCCTGCGACTCGCACAAACCCTGTACGAGTTCGGCGACCACTGCGAGGTCGTCGCATTCGTGGACCGACCCGTGCTGGTCACCACCGCACTGCGAACCGCAGCAGCTGACGACGCACTCACGGCCGTGCTGGCCACCGACGACCTGGACCTGTCAGCGACCAGCGATTATGGCCGAATGCTCACCGAGTTGCTCGAGATCCACCGCGGTCTCATCACGCCGCGTACGTCGGTTCTCGTCGTCGGCGACGCGCGCAGCAACGGTTTCGATCCGCAAGTCGATCTGTTCGCCGAGCTGGCCAGGCGCGTCCATCGGGTGGCCTGGCTCACCCCCGAGCCGCGCCGCTACTGGACCCAAACAGGTTGCGCGCTCGATGAGTACTCACTGCATTGCAGTGGCGCGGTGAGCGCGCGCGACGGGACAGAACTGATCGAGAAGGTCGACGAACTCGGCTCAGCACTGGCCTGACACATCGCTATTACGCCAGCAGCCCCTTTGCCACGTGTGTCACCTGGATCTCGTTGCTGCCGGCGTAGATCATCAACGACTTCGCATCGCGCGCAAGCTGTTCCACGCGATACTCGGTCATGTAGCCATTGCCGCCGAACAATTGCACTGCTTCCATCGCGACCTCGGTGGCCGCGCGAGACGAGTAGAGCTTCATCGCCGACGCCTCGGCAAGCGACAGCGGTTTACCCGCCTTCGCTCGTTCGAGTGCGTTGAACAGCATGTTCTGCACGTTGATCCGTGCGATTTCCATCTCGGCCAGCTTGAGCTGGATGAGTTGGAACTTCCCGATCTCCTGACCCCAGAGCGTGCGCGACTTCGCATACTCGATCGAAAGTCGTTGCGCCTCATTGATGATGCCCATCGACAGTGCGGCGATACCGATCCGTTCAGCGGTGAAGCCCGCCTTGACGCCACTGTCGCCACGACTACCCGATCCGACGTCCTCGGTCTCGCCGAGCAGCCGGTCGCGACCGAGGCGAACGTTGTCGAAGAAGAGCTCACCGGTCGGCGAGCTCATGATGCCCATCTTCTTGAACGGCTTGCCCTGGGTGAGGCCTTCCATGCCCTTGTCGAGGACGAAGGTGAGCACCTTGCGTTCACGCATTGGGGTGCCATCGCCCTCGTCGAGCTTCGCGAACACGACGATCGTGTCGGCGTACGGACCGTTGGTGATGAAGGTCTTCTGCCCGTTGAGGATGTAACCGTCGCCATCGCGGCGGACCGTCGTCTTCATGCCACCGAGTGCGTCTGAGCCGGAATCCGGTTCGGTGATCGCCCAGGCACCGACTTTCTCGAGCGTGACCAGCTCGGGGAGCCACCGCTTCTTCTGTGCGAGTGTGCCTTTCGACCGGATCGTCGACACCGTCAACCCGACACTGACGCCCATCGACACCACCATGCCGAGGCTCGCGGCCGCGAGTTCCATGTTGAGGATCAGCGCCATCGAGTTCATCATGCCGCCGCCGGAACCCCCGGAACCCTTGGACTTCGACTCGCCCGCGGCCTCTGCGTCGAGCTCCTTCTCCAGGCCCTCGCGTGCCATTGCGTCGACGCCGAACGACGTCATCAGCTTGCGCAGGATGTCGTACGGCGGCAACTGACCGCTCTCGAGTTCGTCGGAATGCGGGCGGATCTCCTTGTCGACGAACGACCGCACCGCGTCGCGCACCATGAGGTCTTCCTCGGACCACTCGAACATTGCCACCCACCGTTCAACGCCGGAAATTAGAACACGTTCCATACTGTGTCAGCCCCGATCCCAACTTGTCCAGCGGCGGCCCTCGCGGGCTCGCTGGACGCGCGAGCGGTCGATGAGATAGGCAGAGAGCGTGAACGATCACGTGTTCGCCGAGTTCGGACCGTTCTTTGCGACCGACACCCACGCAGCCGCGGCACCAGTCGACGGGCCGTGGTCGACTCTGGCTGCGGCACTGGCGAATCCACGACGCATCGACAGCCGCGTCGAAAGGGTCCGGAAGGCTCTGGCTGCGGGCGCGGCGTCGAACGTCTCACCTCGCGTCGCGGCGTCGGTGACTCACCTTGGTCTCGTCGCCAGGCTGCTTGCACCGGCGCTCGCTGCAGCGGTGATCGGCACCCGCCTGTCCCTCGACCCCGCAGACGTCTGGTGGCAGGACCATCTCGGCGGGCCCTTCCCCCTATCCGTCGTGACGGTCGACGCGAAGCCTGCGCTCGACGACGGGTTCCCTCGCGCCGTCGACGACCTCACCGCACTCTTCGACGCGTCGTACCCGGTTGGGCCACACGTCCTCGGCGGCAACATCGCGTCGGCGATCAACTCGGCGGTGCGCATGATCGGTACCGCCCGGCCAGAACTCGCCGACGCGGCCCGACGCCACGCCGACCTTTTCCTCGCACGCCCCGACATCGAGGGCGGATACCTGCGGGCCGGACCGAGTTTCCGACGACGCAGCTGCTGCCTGATCTACCAGGTATCGGGCGATCGCACAGCCGTGTGCGGCGACTGCGTGCTGTCCGGATAAGCCAAACGCGGCCCGAACTTGCGAACGCGGCTGGTGTACCAGCCGCGCCTGCCAACTCGAGCCGCGTTTAAAGGAGCGTCAGGCGACCGTTTGCGTCGCGGGGTCGTCGACAACCTGCTTCGACGACCGCGAGCGCGACATCGCGCCCAGGACCAGCGCGAACACCGCGGTGAGCACCGTCCACAGGATCACCTGGTTGGCGATCGCGTAGACGCGGAAGTCGCCGATGACGTCGCCCGGGAAACCTGGGAACACGATCTGGCCCGCGTCGTTGGTGACCGGCGTCGGTACCTCGTCGAAGCTCGGCAGCAACGCGATCGCGACGGTGACCACTACCAGGTAGCCGACGCCGCCCGCGATCGCACCGAGCAGCCCACCGATGCGTGGACGCAGCCACAGCGCGAAGACGACGGCCGCGATGATCGCGATTACCGACACCACGGTGATGGTGAGATAGGCACTCGACCTGTCGGCGATGGTCTCGTCGTTGCCGACAGCCGGCGGGTTGGCCGGATAGGCGAAGTACGGGACGCCGAAGAAGGCCACGAATCCGAGCGCGCCGAGCGCGGCCGCCGCCCAGCGCGGATCGGTCGCGGGGTATCGCCGTCCGAGGTAGGTCCACAAGACCGTGAACCCGACCGCGAAGAACGCGCCCATCGCGATCGCGAAGATCACGGTGCCGACCCCGGCCCCGATGTTTTCCTGCACCGACCTGGTGAACACCTCGTGCTCGTGGCCGTGTTCGCCGCTGAGCATCTCCTCGGCGTGGCTGCGACCCTCTTCGTAGTCGATCGCCTTGGCGACCACCGGCTCGATGAAGATACGAGCGAACACATACGCAAAAATTCCGGCGATCAGGCCTGATAGCAGGCCCGCGCCGACGAACTTCTTCTCCATTGTTCTGTTGTCTCCCGGGTCAGATCAGTGGCAGGGGAAGCCGAGGAAGTGGCGGGAGTCGTGCACGAACTCGTGGATGTGGGTGTCGCTGCCGAACACCGACCAGGCGCCCTGGTCGTACCCGATGAAGTAGTAGGCCAGCGCGGCGATGAGCACAGTGGCGGTGAGCCAGAGCGCGGCCGAAGCGACCGAGAGATTCGGTACGGCGAGCGCAGCGGGCCGACGTTCGGCCTGTGATGAGGTGGCAACCATTGAGAGGGTTCCTTCCGGGATGACGCGTCCCTGACGTGGAGCAATGTGGCCTGGTTGCCACGTCCTGACTCGTCGCGACAGGTCGCTTCCCGTCGGACTTACAGTGGCGCGACCGTCCCGGATTCTCACCGGGTTCCTGGCAACCAGCGTGGATCGACTCTATACCAGGTTCTCGCCGCCGGACCAGCACGTCGCACCGCACTGTCAGACCCGTGCGGAACAATGGAAGAGTGCCCAGCTCGTCCTCCATCCTGAACCGCTTCACCGACCCGACGCGTCGGTGGTTCGGCGGCGCCTTCCCCGCGCCGACACCCGCCCAGCAGGGCGCGTGGAAAGCCATCGCCGACGGCGAGAACACCCTGGTCATCGCGCCCACCGGCTCGGGCAAGACCCTGTCGGCGTTTCTCTGGGCACTCGATTCACTTGCCGCCCGCCCCGATCGGTCCAAGGGCACGCGCGTCCTCTACATCTCCCCACTCAAAGCACTGGCGGTCGACGTCGAGCGCAACCTGCGCGCGCCACTGGCGGGCATCACACGCGCCTCGCAGGAACTCGGGATCACCGAACCGTCGATCACCGTCGGCGTGCGCTCGGGCGACACCCCCGCCGCCCAGCGTCGACTCCTCGCCAAAACGCCACCCGACATCCTCATCACCACGCCCGAGTCGCTCTACCTGATGCTCACCTCGTCGGCACGGGAAGCGCTCACCACGGTCGAGACGGTGATCGTCGACGAGGTACACGCCGTCGCAGGCACCAAACGCGGCACGCACCTGGCGCTGTCGCTCGAACGCCTCGACGAACTGCTCGACTCTCCGGCGCAACGCATCGGACTCTCGGCGACGGTCCGCCCGCCCGAGCTAGTCGCTGAGTTCCTCTCCGGCTCCCGTCCGTGCACCATCGTGCGGCCAAAGGCGTCGAAGACCTTCGACCTCCGCGTCGACGTCCCGGTACCCGACATGGCCAACATCCCGCCGCCACCGGATGCACCGGATGCGGATGAGCTCGACGACGCGTTCTCGCCGACCGCGGGTTCGCTCTGGCCCTACGTCGAAGCGTCGATCGTCGATCTCATCGAGACCAACCGTACGACGATCGTGTTCGCCAACTCTCGACGGCTCGCCGAGCGTCTCACCGCGCGGCTCAACGAGATCCACGAGCAACGCACCGAGCCTGGCCGCGAACCACCACGCAACGACCGCGTCGGTGGCGGCGCACCCGCAATGGTCATGGCCTCGGGGGCCACCACCGGCGCCGCGACTGTCCTGGCCCGCGCACACCACGGGTCGGTCTCCAAGGAGCAGCGCGCCGAGATCGAAGACGACCTCAAGAGCGGCCGCCTGCGCTGTGTGGTCGCGACGAGTTCACTCGAGCTCGGCATCGACATGGGCGCGGTCGATCTGGTGATCCAGGTCGAGACACCACCCTCGGTGGCCAGCGGGCTGCAGCGGATCGGACGCGCGGGCCACCAGGTCGGCGAGATCAGTCAGGGGGTTCTGTACCCCAAGCATCGCACCGACCTGATCGGCTGCACGGTCGCCGTCTCGCGGATGCGTGCGGGCGCAATCGAAGAGCTGCAGGTACCGCGCAGTCCACTGGATGTGCTTGCGCAACAGACGATCGCCGCGGCCGCTCTCGACGTGCTCGAGGTCGACGAGTGGTACGAGATCGTCCGCCGCGCTGCGCCGTACCGGGAGTTGAGCCGGTCGATCTACGAGGCGACACTCGATCTCATCTCGGGTCGCTTCCCCTCCGACGAGTTCGCCGAACTACGTCCACGTGTCACCTGGGATCGTGATGCTGGCACACTGACCGGTCGCCGTGGTGCGCAACGACTAGCGGTCACCTCTGGCGGCACCATCCCCGACCGTGGGCTCTTCGGTGTGTTCATGGTCGGCGAAAAGTCCAGCCGCGTAGGCGAACTCGACGAGGAGATGGTCTACGAGTCGCGCGTCGGCGACGTCTTCGCGCTCGGCGCGACGAGTTGGCGAATCGAGGACATCACCCACGACCGCGTACTCGTCTCACCCGCATTCGGTCAGCCCGGCCGCCTCCCGTTCTGGATCGGCGACGCACAGGGACGCCCGGCCGAACTGGGCGCGGCGATCGGGAAGTTCGTCGGCTCCATCGCCGACGAGGCCGAACTCGACCGTCAGGCAACAGAACTCGGGCTCAGCGAGTACGCACGCGACAACCTCGCGTCGATCATCTCCGAGCAGCGCGACGCGACCGGACAGGTACCGACCGACCGGACCCTGGTCATCGAGCGGTTCCGCGACGAGCTCGGCGACTGGCGCCT
The DNA here is from genome assembly GCF_001665475.1 of Gordonia sp. 852002-51296_SCH5728562-b. Taxonomy (NCBI): domain Bacteria; kingdom Bacillati; phylum Actinomycetota; class Actinomycetes; order Mycobacteriales; family Gordoniaceae; genus Gordonia; species Gordonia sp. 852002-51296_SCH5728562-b. The sequence goes on from NZ_LZMI01000069.1 coordinate 30,494, forward strand.
GATCCTGCACTCCCCCTACGGTTTACGCGTACACGCGCCGTGGGCGTCGGCGATCTCCGCCCGCCTGCAGGCCACCCTCGGACTCGACGGTGCGGTCACCGCATCCGACGACGGCATCATCGTGCGCCTCCCCGACACCGACGACGAACCGCCGGGCGCCGCAGTCTTCGTCGTCGATCCCGACGAGATCGAGCAGATGGTCACCGACGCCCTCGCCGACTCGTCGATGTTCGCCTCACGATTCCGGGAGTGCGCGGCCAGAGCCCTGCTACTCCCCCGCCGCGACCCCGGCCGTCGGGCACCGCTGTGGCAGCAGCGCCAGCGCAGCGCCCAATTGCTCTCCGTCGCATCGCAATTCCCCGACTTTCCGATCATCCTGGAGACGGTCCGCGAATGCCTGCAGGACGTCTACGACCTGCCGTCGCTCACCGACCTCCTCACTCGCATCCGATCGCGACGTGTTCGGCTGATCGAGGTCGAGACCCCGGAACCGTCGCCGTTCGCGGCATCGCTGCTGTTCGGCTACGTCGGAGCGTTCATGTACAACGACGACGCCCCGCTCGCCGAACGTCGCGCCGCAGCACTCTCCCTCGACACCGCGCTCCTCGCACAGCTACTCGGGCGCGTCGACCTGCGCGAACTGCTCGATCCCGCCGTCATCGCCGCCGTGGTCGCACGGCTGCAACGCCTCGACGAGCACCGCAAGGCACGCGACGCCGAGGATATCGCCGACCTGCTGCGGTGGCTCGGTCCGCTCACGACCGACGAGGTGGCGCTGCGGTATCGGCGCGACGACGACAGCCCTGCGGCGCTTGACGTGTTGACCGAGTTGCATCGGCGTGGCGCGATCATCTCCGTGAGCATCCGTGGCGTGCCGCTCTGGGCCGCTGTCGAAGACACCGCACGCCTGCGCGACGGCTTGGGAGTTCCTGCGCCACTGGGTGTTCCGGCAGCTTTCACCGAGTCTGTTCCCGATCCCGTCGGCGATCTCGTCCATCGGTACGCGCGCACGCACGGCCCGTTCACCGTCGACGAGGCCGCCGAGTCGATCGGAATGGCACCCGCGGTGGTGCGCGACACGCTGATTCGCCTTGCCGCCGAACGCAAGGTCGTCGAAGGCGACTTTCTACCCGCCACCGACGACGACCCCGACGGCAGCCCCGCGTGGACCACACAGTGGTGTCACAGCGACGTGCTCGGGCAGATCCGACGAGGCTCACTTGCCGCGAGCCGAGCCGACGTCGCACCCGTCGACGGCCCGACCTTCGCCAGATTTCTCGGAGCGTGGCAGCACGTCGCCGACGACGAAAGGCTCACCGGAGTCGACGGACTCGCGGCGGTCCTCGACCAACTGGCGGGCCATCAGCTCCCGGCGTCGGCGTGGGAGTCGCTGATCTTGCCGAGCAGGATCAGTGACTACCGGCCGGCCATGCTCGACGAACTCCTCTCCAGCGGCGACTTCATGTGGGCGGGTCACGGCCGGATCGGCTCCACCGACGGCTGGATCAGCTTCTTCCCCGCCGACCTCGCACCGCTGTTCGTACCGACCGAGGTCGAGATCGACACCACCGAGATCCACACCCGCCTCCTCGACACCTTCGGCACCGGGGGCGGACTGCGCTTCGCCCAACTGCTCGACGACGCGTCGACGGAGAGCGAAGCATCGCCGGGCGCCACCGCGACGCGCCAGCAGGTCGAGGACGCCCTGTGGGACCTCGTCTGGGCCGGTCACGTCAGCAACGACACGTTTGCGCCGGTCCGTGCGTTGCAGGCGCCTCGCCGCACCTCGTCGTCGAGTCGGTCCATGCCGTCACACCGATCGCGCGGTCAGGCTCCGCGCCTGCGGCCCGGACGGTTGAGCACGCGGCATCTCCTCTCGCAGACAGGCGGCGCCACGACGCCCTCCACGGCAACCGGTCGTTGGTTCGCAACCCCTACAGCGCTGCTCGAGACCACTGTCGCGACTCAGGCCCTGTGCGACCAACTGCTCGCACGCTACGGGGTCGTCACCCGGGGCAGCGTGACGGCGGAGGACGTCGTCGGAGGATTCGCACGAATCTACAAGGCGCTCAACATCTTCGAAGACAGCGGCCAGGTGCGACGAGGCTACTACGTCGACGGCCTCGGCGGTGCCCAGTTCGCGGGCACCTCCACCGTCGACCAATTGCGCCGCCACGCCCTGACCGACGACGCACCGGGCAGTCACCGCGCACCGAACACCGCGACGGTTCTGGCCGCCACCGACCCGGCCAATCCGTATGGGGCAGCGCTGCCCTGGCCAGACACGACGCCCGGCGCAGGCGGGCATCGACCGGGCCGCAAACCAGGCGCCCTCGTATGTCTCGTCGAGGGCGAACTCGTCGCATTTGTCGAACGCGGCGGGAAGACCGTGTTGACCTTCAGCGACGACGTCCCCGCATTAGAGGCCATGGCAGCAGCGCTCGCCGACATCGTGCGGGCCGGTCGTGTCGCCCGCCTGACCATCGACTCCATCGACGGCGTCACCGCGTTGCGCTCCGACCTGCAGCGGGTGCTCGTCGGCGCCGGATTCGCGACCACTCCCCGCGGCCTCCGAATGCGATACGGACAGCATGCCTGAGGGCGACACCGTCTACCAGGCCGCAGACCGTCTCCGTCGCGCATTCGATCAGACCACGTTGGAGCGCACCGACTTTCGCATTCCGTCGCTGGCCACCACCGACCTGCGCGGCGGACGGGTCGCCGCGGTCCGCTCCCGGGGCAAACATCTGCTCATCGACGTCGTGCCCGCGGCGGCGACTGCGACGTCGGCGCCCGATGGCGTCAGCATCCACAGCCACCTGAAGATGGAAGGCGTGTGGCACGTACATCGCGTCGGCACCAAGTGGCGCCGACCCGCGTATCAGGCGCGAATCGTGTTGCAGGCAAACGGGTACGAGGCCGTCGGCTTCGAACTCGGGATTCTCGAGCTACTTCCCCGTGCCGCCGCCGACCTCGACTACCTCGGACCCGACCTTCTCTCCGACGACTTCGACGCCGCGCGCGCCGTCGCCAACATCGAGGCACGGCCGGACGCGAAGATCGGCGAGGCGCTACTCGACCAACGGCTCATGGCAGGTGTCGGCAATGTGTACCGGTGTGAGGCGTGCTTCCTCCGGGGTGTCCGACCCGACCGACTCGTCGCCGACGTCGACGTGCCACCACTCGTCGACCTGTGCCGAAGAATGTTGTGGGCCAACAGGCTTCGCACGGCACGCACCACCACCGGTCGCACCGGACACAATGCGCGCACCTGGGTCTACGGACGAATCGGGCAACCGTGCCGACGATGCGGAACGCTCATCGCCCGCGAGTTCTGGCGCGACCGGCCGGACTCGACCAGCGAGGATCGGGTCGTCTACTACTGCCCGCGGTGCCAGAGCTGAACGTCGGCGCCTAGACCGGATACCGCTCCGGCTCTGGCCCGAACTCGAAGCGACGCGCGCTGACCTCGTCCGGCACGATCTCGACGTAGTTGTACTTCAACGTCGGGATCAGCGGGCGCAACGGGGCCTCGTCGGCCTTGGCGATCTCGGCGCCGGTGGTCAGAATTCGCGCCGACCCCTTGACCACGACACTCCACCCGCCGTCGTCGTCGTAGGCATCGGCCTCGAAGGCCACCTTGCCGTTGACGGCGAGTTCGGCGAGCTTGGTGCCCTCCGCTGTGCGCATCAACACGCGACCGTCACCGGCGAAATAGTTGATGGGAAAGATGTCGGGCTGGCCACCGACGCTCAACGCGATCCTTCCGACGTCGGAGGTGGCGAGCAGCGCCCATGCCTCGTCGACGGGAAGCTCGTGAATGGGATTGTGCACCATGGCGTCTCCTCTGCTCATGAATCCATTGTCACGCCGCCGAGGCGCCGGGCGAAGGGCATTTGGTCCTGTTGCGAAAGCGTGCCATTCAGTCCGGAATCGGCACCGGTTCCAGGATGTCGACCCGCGACTCAGGTGCAGCGGCACGCAGCGCGTCTGCCGATTCGTCGTCGGGTTGCTGTTGTGAGGCGATCTCCGCGGCGACCCGCGCCTTGTAGGTCTCGACCTCGAACGCCACCTTCTCAGGGCCCCAGCCGAGAACCGGCGCGACGAGGTCGGCGACCTCTTGAGCGCAGTCGACGCCGCGATGCGCGTACTCGATCGAGATCCTGGTTCTGCGCGCCAGGATGTCCTCGAGGTGCAGTGCCGCCTCATCGACGGCCGCATACACGACCTCCACGCGCAGATACTGCGGCGCGGCCTCGAGTGGACGCAGCAGCGACGGATCATCCGCCGCGTAGAACAACACGTCGTCGATCAGCGATCCGTACCGGTTGAGCAGTCGACGGATCCGGTAGGGGTGCAGTCCGTACTTCTCGCCGAGAGACTCGCACTGGTTGATCAGCGCGAAGTACCCGTCGGCGCCGATGAGCGGGACACGCTCGGTGATCGACGGCGCAACGCGTGTCGGGATGAAATCGACGCAGGCATCGACGGCGTCGGCGGCCATCACGCGGTACGTCGTGTACTTGCCACCGGCGATCGAGATGAGCCCCGGCGCGATCTCGGCCACCGCGTGCTCGCGTGAAAGCTTCGACGTCGCTTCGTCCTCGCCTGCGAGCAGGGGTCGCAGCCCGGCGTAGACGCCTTCGATGTCGTCGTGACGCAGCGGTGTCACCAGCACCTCGTTGACACGTTCGAGCAGGTAGTCGATGTCGGCGCGGGTCGCGGCCGGGTGCGCGAGATCGAGGTGCCAGTCGGTGTCGGTCGTGCCGACGATCCAGTGCGTCTCCCACGGGATCACGAACAGCACCGAGGACGCGGTCCGCAAGATGATCGCCGTCTCGCTCACGATCCGATCGCGCGGCACCACGATGTGTACGCCTTTGGAGGCCCGGACCTTGAACCGCCCGCGTTGCTTGGACAGTGCCCGCACCTCGTCGGTCCACACGCCTGCCGCGTTGATCACGCAGTGCGCTTTGATCTCGGCGGTCTCACCGTTCTCGGTATCGCGGACGCGCACACCCATGATGCGGTCGGCGTCGCGCAGAAATCCGACCACCTGCGTCGACGTGCGGATCACCGCACCGTAGTTCGCGGCGGTGCGCCCGACGGTGAGACTGTGCCGGGCGTCGTCGACAACGGTGTCGTAGTAGCGGATGCCGCCGATCAGCGAATCACGCTTCAACGCGGGCGCCACGCGGAGCGCACCCGACCGCGTCACATGCTTCTGGCCCGGCACCGATTTGGCGCCGCCCATCGTGTCGTAGAGGAAGATCCCCGCGGCGACGTACGGACGTTCCCAGACGCGATGCGTGAGCGGGTAGAGGAACGGCAACGGCTTGACCAGGTGCGGGGCCAGCAGGCTGAGTGAGAGTTCGCGCTCGTGGAGCGCTTCACGCACCAACCCGAACTCGAGTTGTTCGAGATAACGCAGTCCGCCGTGAAACATCTTCGACGAGCGGCTCGACGTGCCCGAAGCGATGTCTCGCGCCTCGACGAGCGCGACCCGCAGGCCACGCGTCGCGGCGTCGAGAGCCGCTCCGACGCCGACGACACCACCGCCGATGACGACGATGTCGAACTGTTCGGTACCCAGCCGACGCCACGCCTGCTCGCGGTAGAGCGGCCCAAGGTCAGCTGGTCGGTCCGGATTGAACTCCGTCTCCATGAGCCGAGACTAATCGACACCACGGGGGTTCACCGGTCATTGATACGGCGCGCCGACCGGCACGCGGGCACCCGGTCGGGTGAAGTCGACCAGCACGCCGACCACACCCGCGCTGCCACCCAGAGCGACCGACGCCTCGTACACCGCTTCTCGCATACGACGCCGAGCGACGATGTCGGCGTCGAAAATGATTGCCAGACAAGTCAATCCGCGAGCAGCGCGAAAGTGAACCCGTTGGGTGAACGCATCGCCCGCACGGTGCGCAGCGAGGCCGTCGACATCACGCTGCACCATCGCGGCGTCGAGTCGCTTGCGGGTGTCCTTCGACACCCGACCAGTGGTCTGCCATTGGGTCATCGCGTCGCGTACCGATTCGACCCCACCGATGTCGGTGACGTCGACAACGACGACCGCCAGTCGGCCGAGCGCATCGTCGACGACGTCGTCGGCAATGCGGTCGGCGAGACCGCGAACGTCAGGCGACAACCTGTCGATCCGACCGGCGGTGGCGTTCGGAGTCATCGGCCCGCACCCCGCTCACGAGAGGCCTCAGCGTGCGCACCGGATCGCTGCGCATCGACCTTCGGTTCGCTCGCGCTGGTGTCGGCAGCGGGATCGAGCGGCGGCATCGACTGCGGCGTCCAGTCGCCGATCACCGGCGGACCGACGAGCGGGAGGTCGCCGACGATCTCCTCGCCGTGCTCACGGGTGTTGAGGTAGCGGGCCGACTGGTGCTTGTTGTCGCCACGGTCGCGGGCACCGCCACCCGACGCCGGTGGCATCGCGGAGTTCGGACCCGACCGCATCGCAGGTCCCGCACTCGGGCTCGCCGACATTGCAGGCGTCGACGGCGCGGTGCCCAACCCAGGCGGTCGCGATGCGCCGAGTGATGGCGCAAGTGCACTCCCCGAACCGGCGCCGACGCCCTGACCTGCGCCGAGACCGGACGATCCGCTACGACCCGCGCCGAGCGATCCCGTCCGCCCGGAGTCCGCTGCACCGGGTCCACCGATACCGCTCACCGGTGTGCTCGCCGCGGCAGAGTCGGCGCTGCCGAACCCTCCTCGCGTCAGCCGGTCGGCATCAGCGTCGGCCGTGCCTGCCGCCGACGTTCCGGTGGAGCTCGACGGTCCGCCGGGGCCCACTCCACCCGCAGCGGGGGACGCAGGCGCCGGCGTCGACGGCGAGGTCGAGACCTCGCCGCTCGATCCCGGTCCGGCGGAGCCGCTCAGGTCGGAATCGGCGACGTTGCCCGACTGCGTGCGCCCCGATCCCGCGCCGGTGCCGGCGACGACACCCTGGCCCGAGTCGCTGCCCGCCATCGGATCCGACGACGCAGCCGGCAGTTCGGGTAGCCACGTCTGGACGCTGACCATCGGGTTCGTGTAGACGCCTTCCATCAACGACACGACCTCCGCACGCAACGTCGACGCATCCTCGGGATGCGCGCGGATCTGCGCGGCCGCATGCCTGACAGCACCGGCCTGCTGAGAGGTAGCGGTGAGGACGTCCTGGGCCTGCGCGAGTGCGTCGATCGCGGGCCGGACGGACTCGGCCGCCGCTGAGATGGCTTTGCCGACACCCGCACCCGCCGCGGTACTTCCGTCGGCCGCACGCCCGAGCATCGTGTCGTCTCCGAAGGCGCTCGTCAGACTCTTCACGACCTTCCCGACAGCGTCGAGCGCGGCTTGAATGGCGTTCGCGTCACCGCTGGCAGAGCTGTCGGTGATGCTCTCGATCTTCGCGAGGATCTCGGCGACACTCATCGAAGCCCATGGAGTGCGGCCGTTGCTGGTCGCATGAGCACCCCCGTCGTTGAACAGGTAGCTGTTCCGAGAGCCTGTACCAGTGCTTACCGCGGGCAAATCGGGATGCTCGTAGTACCGACCCGACACGCGTACCCCCCCGTCAGTCGTCGCGTGATCTCGCCGAAACGGTACCGCGACATCGCCGCGCGCGGCCGAGGATTCTCACGCCTGTGCACCAACTCCAGCCTGTGCACCAACTCAACCTGCGCTGGCCCTTCGCCGCGGGCACGCCGAGAGAACTCAGTCGAGGTCGTCGTGCCGCACGAGCTGTCGCGCGGCCTCGGTGATCGAACCCGAGAGCGAGGGATAAACCGAGAGCGTCTGGGCGAGATCGCCGACGGTCAGCTTGTTCTGCACGGCCAAGGCGATGGGAAGGATCAACTCCGACGCCGTCGGTGCGACCACCACACCCCCGATCACGACACCGGTCGCGGGGCGGCAGAAGATCTTGACGAAGCCTCTCCGCAGACCGCTCATCTTGGCGCGCGGGTTGGTGGAGAGCGGCAGCATCACGGTGCGCGCCGGGTACTCGCCGGCGTCGATCGCCTGCTGCGAGACGCCGACGGTGGCGATCTCCGGACGCGTGAAGATCGCGGAGGCAACGGTTTTCAGCTTGATCGGGCTCACGCCCTCGCCGAGCGAGTGATACATCGCGATGCGACCCTGCATGGCGGCGACGGAGGCAAGCGGGAACAACCCGGTGCAGTCGCCCGCCGCGTAGATACCCGGCACAGAGGTGCGCGACACCCGGTCGACGGTGATGTAGCCGCCCTTGTCCGTCGCGACTCCCGCACGGTCGAGACCGATTTCCCCCGTGTTGGGGACCGAACCAACGGTCATCAGCACATGCGAGCCGGTCACCGTGCGGCCGTCGGCGAGGTACACGGTCACGGAGTCGCCGGTGGGCTCCACCTTGTCGGCACGCGCATGTTTGACCAATTCGACGCCGCGCTCGGCCAGCGCATCCTCGAGGACCAGCGCAGCGTCTTCGTCCTCGCCGGGCAGCACGCGGTCGCGGCTGGAAACGAGCGTCACCTTCACTCCGAGTTCGGTGTAGGCGTGCACGAACTCGGCACCCGTCACACCCGAGCCGACGACGACGAGATGCTCTGGCAGCTTGTCGAGGTCGTAGAGCTGGCGCCACGTCAGGATGCGGTCGCCATCCGGCGCGGCGTCGGGCAGGACGCGCGGCGACGCGCCTGTCGCGATCAGGACGACATCGCCGTCGTAGTGCTCGGTCGTGCCATCCTGCAGCGTCGCCACGACGCGGTGCGACGCGATGCCGGGGTGCGTCTCCTCCAGCGAGGCGTAGCCGGACACGAGTGTCACGCCTTCGCTGAGCAGCCTGTCGCGGATGTCTGCCGACTGCGCGAACGCGAGGTCGCGGACGCGCTGGTGAATCTGCGGCAGCGTGACCAGCGCGTCGTCGGTGCGCAGGTTGATGCCGAGATCGATGGCTCGCCGAACCTCGGTTCGGATACCGGTCGACGCGATGAAGGTCTTGGACGGCACGCAGTCCCACAGCACACACGCGCCGCCGATGCCGTCGGAGTCGATCAGGGTGACGTCGGCGCCGTACGCTGCCGCAACCAGCGCCGCCTCGTAGCCGGCGGGGCCACCGCCGATGATCACGATCCTGGTCACAGAGCACACTCCTGTTCGGTGAGAGGGGCCATCGGGTACGGCGCATAGAGGCACCGCTCAACACCTCCAACCTAGTCCCACCCCGACGTCCACGCCGTCACCGGGCGAGTCGCGTCGCTCACCGTCCGCTTTCGTGACGGGCCGCGACCATCTAGAGTTTCCCGACGTGCCGATATATGCCGCGTACGGGTCCAACATGAGTCCGGATCAGATGACCGAGCGCGCGCCGCACTCCCCGATGTCGGGGACCGGCTGGCTGCGTGGTTGGCGACTCACCTTTGCCGGCGCCGACATCGGCTGGGAGGGATCGCTCGCGACGGTCACCGAGGACCGCGACGATCCCGAGGCCAAGGTCTTCGTCGTGCTCTACGACGTCCCCGACGAGGACGAGGCCACCCTCGACCGGTGGGAGGGCTCAGAACTCGGCATCCACCGCAAGATCCGTGCGCGCGTCGACACCTCCGACGGCCCCGTCCTCGCGTGGCTCTACGTGATGGACGCCTTCGAAGGCGGACTGCCGTCGGCGCGCTACCTCGGCGTGATGGCCGACGCGGCCGAAAGTGCAGGCGCCCCAGCTGATTACGTGCAGGACATCAGGCTGCGCGAGGCGCGCAACGTCGGACCGGGACCCGGCCCCATCGACTCCTGAGCGACGCCGCGGGCCCGACGCGGGGCGGGCGTGCTCAGCCTATGTCGAGCACGACGCCCGCGAGGGTGCGCACGCCGACCTCGAGTGCGCGCTCGTCGAGGTCGAAGTTGGGCTGGTGCAGATCCATCTGCGGCCCCAGCCCGTCCCACACGCCGAGCCTGCCCATCGCACCCGGAACGTGCTCGAGATACCACGAAAAGTCTTCTCCCCCAGGCGATTGCGGGGTGTCCGCGATGGCCTGTGGCCCTAGCGTCGATACCGACTTCGCCAACATCGCGATCGCGGTCTCGTCGTTGACCACCGGCGGCACTCCACGGAAGTAGGACAGGTCGTAGGAGACTCCGAGCGGGCCGAGCAGTTGCCCGACGACACTGCGCACCAACGGTTCCAACTCGTCCCACGTGCCGTGGTCCCCGGTGCGGACGGTGCCCCGCAGCATGCCCTCCTGCGGAATCGCGTTGGGCGCGTTGCCCGCATGCGCCGCACCCCACGCCATGACCGTGCCCGAGCGGGGGTCGACCCTGCGCGACAGCACACCGGGGAGTCCGGTGATCACCGTACCCATCGCGTACACGATGTCGCCGGTGAGGTGCGGGCGCGATGTGTGCCCGCCGGGCGAATGTATTTGCAGTTCAATGTGATCCGCCGCCGATGTCAGCGCGCCGGCTCGGAGGCCGACCGAGCCGACAGGAAGTCGGGGATCGCAGTGCAGCGCAAAGATCCGACTGACGCCCTCGGTCACTCCGGCGGCGACGGCGTCGAGCGCACCGCCGGGCATGACCTCCTCGGCGGGCTGGAAGATCAGTCGCACACCGACCGGTAGCAACGGCACGGCCGCGAGCAGCCGGGCCACCCCGATCAGGATCGCGGTGTGCGCATCATGGCCGCACGAGTGCGAGACACCCTCCACGGTCGACGAGAACGGCAATCCGGTGTGCTCGGTGATGGGCAGCGCGTCCATGTCGGCACGGAGCGCGATGCGCTGACTTGTCGTCGGGCCGAGATCGCAGACCACACCAGTGCCCAGCGGAAGACGCGTGGGGTTCAGGCCCACTTCTCCGAGAAGCGCCATGACCATCTGGGTGGTCTTGACCTCTTGCCGAGACAACTCGGGCTGCTGGTGAATGGCACGCCGCCAGCCGACGACGTCGGCGCGGTGAGCCGCCCACCAGTCGTCGATGATCGACGCGCCGTCGCTCATAGCAGCGCTGCAGGGGTCGGGGCCGCGAGATCGGCGAGAAGGTGCTGCCGCAGTGCCCGTTTGACGTTGGCGAGGTTCGGCCCGGCGACCGCCGTACGCTCAGCGGCGACCTCACTCGCCCGCGTGAGCAGGTCGTCGGCCGCCACAGCGTCGTCGACGATGCCCGCCGTCACGGCGTCGGCCGCACCGTAGCGGCGACTGGTCAGCATGGCCTCTGTGGCGGTGCGATCCGGCAGGCGCGTGGTGAGCAGTCCTGCCATCCCGCGCGGGAACGGCATGTTCAACGCTGCCTCAGGGAGCGACCAGAAGCCACGTTCGGTGCGCATGACCACGTAGTCGGCGCACAGCGCGAGCATGGCGCCCGCACCGAACGCGTGACCGTTGACCGCTGCCACCGTTGACTGCGGAAGCGTCAGGACCTTCGCGTAGAGCGCATGCACCCGGTCGAGGTACGCGGGCAGCTCCGACGCGTTGGCGAAGACGAAGTCGGTATCGAGTCCGTTGGTGAAGAACTTGCCTGTCGAGGTGATCACCAGGCCCTTGGCCGGGCCCGCCGCGATCTCGTCGAGCAGGCCTTCGATCGCGTCGAGCCACGCAGGGCTGAACCGGTTCTCGGGATTGTTCTCGTCGAGTTCGACACCCGGCGACCCGAGGTACAGGTAGGCGATATCGGGATTCTCGGACTGCGCTGCGTCAGACAGATACGGCATGGGTCGACCTTATCGCCTGGTCACACGCCGCACGCAGGATGCCCCTAGTGTGATGCCCATGGATCCCACCGTCGACGCCGACGCCGCGGCCATCTCCGCGGCAGCAACCATCGCAGCCGAAACCGATGCCTCCACACACGACGTCGCGGTCGTCCTCGGGTCCGGCTGGGCCCCGGCGGCTGAGGCGTTCGGCGCACCGATCGCGTCCGTGCCGATGGCGCACATCCCCGGCTTCCTGCCGCCGACGGCCGCAGGACACGGCGGCGTCATCCACTCGGTGCGGATCGGAAACTGTCGAGTCCTGTTGATGCTGGGCAGGATTCACGCCTATGAGGGCCACGACCTCGCCCGCGTCGTCCACCCGGTACGCACTGCGGCTGCGGCCGGTGCCCGCACGATCGTGCTCACCAATGCGGCGGGCGGCCTGCGCGACGACATGTCCGTCGGCCAACCGGTCCTCATCAGCGACCACCTCAATCTCACCGCGCGCTCGCCGCTTGTCGGTGCGCAGTTCGTCGATCTGGTCGATGCCTACTCCCCGCGCCTGCGCGCCGTCGCCCGCGGTATCGAGCCGTCGCTGGCCGAAGGGGTGTACGCGGGACTACCCGGACCCCACTACGAGACCCCCGCGGAGATCCGGATGCTCCGGACCATCGGCGCCGACCTGGTCGGGATGTCGACGGTGCACGAGACGATCGCCGCCCGCGCGGCGGCGATGGAGGTTCTCGGTATCTCGCTGGTCACCAACCTCGCGGCCGGGATCACCGGAGAACCGCTCAGCCACACCGAGGTTCTCGAGGTCGGGCGGGCGTCGGCGGCACGAATGGGCACGCTGCTCGCCGCGATCATCGAAGAACTCGGCGCGGCGTGAGTGGCGGAGTCGAGGACGCGAGAGACGGAGTCATGGACCTGAGCGAAGGAGTCGAGGACGAGTGGGTCGCCGCGTGGATCGCCGCCGATCCCGATCCCGCAACCCGCGCCGAACTCTCCGCACTGGACGGCCCCGACCTCGCCGAGCGTTTCGCCGCACCGCTACGGTTCGGCACCGCGGGGTTGCGTGGCCCGGTGCGCGCGGGCCCCAACGGAATGAACGTCGCAGTCGTCACCCGAGCGACGGCGGGCCTTGCCGCGTGGCTGATCGAGCACGGACACCGGGGCGGTTCGGTCGTGGTCGGTCGTGATGCCCGTCATGGTTCCGAGCAGTTCGCCGCTGCGGCGGCGCAGGTCCTCGCGGCGGCAGGCTTCCGCGTCGTCGTGGTTCCCGCGCCGGGTCCGACGCCGCTGGTGGCGTTCGCGTGTCGCGATCTCGACGCCGTCGCGGGTGTCCAGATCACGGCATCCCACAATCCGCCCGGCGACAACGGCTACAAGGTCTACCTTGCGGGGGGCGCCCAGATCGTTCCGCCGGCCGACGGTGAGATCGAGGAACTCATCGCCGCATCGCCCCACGCCGTCGACGTTCCTCGCCGAGACGTCGTGCACGATCCCCGCGCCGACGAGATCGTCGGCCGCTACCTCGACCGCATCAGCACCCGTTTCCCGATGGTCGCCGACGCCTCACTGCGGATCGCTCTGACGCCGATGCACGGCGTCGGCGGCGCGCTCGCCGTCGATGCCCTTGCGCGCGCCGGATTCACCGACGTCCACGTCGTCGACGAACAGTTCGACCCCGACCCGGACTTCCCCACCGTGGCCTTCCCGAATCCCGAGGAGGCGGGGGCAAGCGACCTACTGCTCGCATGCGCGGAGAAGGTCGAAGCCGACATTGCGATCGCACTCGATCCCGACGCCGACCGGTGCACGGTGGGCACGCGCGTCGACGGCACCTGGCGGATGCTCACCGGCGATGAGACAGGTGCGCTGCTCGGCTCGTTCATCCTCTCCGACGCCGCCGCAGGCCCCGACGGCTCGCCACCGGTCGTTGCGAGCACGCTGGTGTCGAGCAGTCTGCTGGAGAAGATCGCCAGGCGCGTGGGCGCACGTCATGTCACGACGCTGACCGGCTTCAAATGGCTTGTGCGCGCGGGCGAACCGCTGCGCTACGCCTACGAGGAGGCGATCGGGCACTGTGTGGACCCCGACGCGGTGCGCGACAAGGACGGCATCAGCGCGGCGGTGGCATTGGCCGTGTTGGCCGACCGTTGTCGACGCGACGACGTCGGAGTGGCCGACCTGCTCGTGTCGCTCTACGAGACACACGGCGTGCATGTGACGCGCCAACATTCGGTGCGCGTCGACGACACCACCGTGATCGCTGCACTGATGGACCGTCTACGCACCTCACCGCCGAGCACACTGGCAGGCATCGCCGTGACCGCCGAGGACTACGCCCGCCGCGACGACGGCCTGCGCACGGACGCGATCGCGCTCAGCGGGGTGGCTGGTGACGGGATGTCGGTGCGGGTGATGGCACGCCCCTCCGGCACCGAGCCGAAGCTCAAGTACTACATCGAAATGACGACACCTCCCGGTTTCGTGGTGTCGGCAACACAATCGCCCGCGCAAACGACATACGGTGCAGATACCCGTGCACTGGTCCATCTGCTCGACGACATGACGCTGCGTGTCGCGGCCGAACTCGCCGAGTACGGCCGCACCTGATCGACACCACAGTCCGGCAACGGGTCACCGACGGAAGGAATGCTCCGCATGACCTACCCCCAGCTGCCCCCGCAGCGGTCGCCGTGGTCGTCTCCGGCGGTGATCATCGCGATCGTGACGGGAGTCCTCCTCGTCGTCGGCGTCGTTCTGGCCACGCTCATCCTGCTCCCGCGTCTCGAAGGCGACGATTCGAGCTCGGCGGCGGCGTCGAGTTCAGCTGTGCCGACGACCGGGGCACCGGCCAGCGTCGGACCCGCGACCACCACGGGCGGCTCCGGTGGTGCCCAGAACGGCACTCGCCCCACCGAATCCCAGAACAATGGCAACCAGAACGATGGGAGCCAGAACAACGGCAACCAGGACACGGGTAGCCCCACGACCCCGCACGCCACCCCCGACATCGCGGGAACCGACTGGCAGGGGTTCACCGGGGGTCCGCGCTGCAACGCGGCCGACGACCCGGCGATGGTGATCGCCCAGACGAATCGCTCGCAGATCGTGATCTGCCAGGTCGGTTCGCAGTCCGGACGCTGGTACTACAAGGGATACGCCGACGGAAATTCCGTCGAGGTCGGCTATCCGACTCGCAGCGGCAACACCTACAGCGCCACCAACGGCAACGTGACCTACGTCGTGGGGCCGAGCCAACTCGACATCGAGAAGAACGGCGAGACCATCGCCACCGAGCCGATGAGCGCGTACTGGAGCGCATCCTGACCTGCGCCTCCATACCCCGTGACGGGGCGTCGGGATCGCTGGATTACAACTGATTGGTGACCTCCCCCGACGCGCCAGTCCTGAACGCCTCATCGGTCGACGTCGTCCGCAGCGGACGAAAACTACTGCACGACGTCAACCTGTCGGTCTCGCCGGGCGAGCACTGGGCACTGTTGGGACCCAATGGCGCGGGCAAGTCGACGCTGATGGCGATCCTGGGCGCGCGCAGTCATCCCACGACCGGAACCGTTGATGTACTCGGCCGTCGGCTCGGTCGGGTCGACATGCGCGAGTTGCGAACCCACATCGGTCACGTCGACCCGCGCTGGCGTATCGACGTGCCGATCACCGCACACGACGTCGTGCTGACCGGGCTCACCAACACCCCGGAGCTCGACCGCCGCCACGTCTACACCGACGACGAGCATCGCCACGCCGACGACCTGCTCGAGATGTTGGGTATGAGTGCCCGCACAGACTCCGAGTGGCCGGTGATGAGCCAGGGCGAGCGGGGTCGCACGCTGATCGCGCGGGCCCTCATGCCACGTCCCGCGCTCTTGCTGCTCGACGAGCCCGCGACTGGCCTCGACCTCGCCGCGCGCGAACGTCTGCTGTCGGCCATCGACCGCCTGCGCGCAGACGTCGATCGCCTCGCCAGCGTTCTTGTCACCCATCACCTCGAGGATCTGCCGAGTTCGACGACGCACGCGATGCTGCTCCGCGACGGCGAGGTGACGGCGTCGGGACCCGTTGCTCAGACGCTGACCTCGGACGAGATCAGCGCCTGCTTCGACCACCCGGTCTCTGTCCGACGCCACGAAGGTCGCTGGTCGGCGACGGCCGCGTAACGCGCTTCGGCGTCGACATCCCCGCTGCGTCCTCCATGTGGGGTCCTCAGCGAGGGCCGAACTGGCGGTCGCCCGCATCGCCGAGTCCGGGCACGATGTAGGCGGCCTCGTTGAGTCCGTCATCGACAGAAGCGACCACCAGTCGTACCGGATGCCCCGAATCATCCAGTGCGGCAACACCTTCCGGAGCAGCAACGACGCAGACCGCGGTGATGTCCGTCGCGTTGCGTGCGACGAGGAGTTCGATCGTGTGCAGCATCGATCCGCCGGTGGCGAGCATCGGATCGAGGACGAACACCGGGAACCCGGACAGATCGTCGGGCAGCGATTCGAGGTACGGCACCGGCTTGGCGGTCTCCTCGTCGCGCGCGATACCCACGAATCCGACGTGCGCCTCGGGCACCATCGCGAGTGCCTGCTCGACCATACCGAGCCCCGCGCGCAGGACCGGAACGAGGAGCGGCGCACATTCGAGTTTTGACCCCGTGTAGGGCTGCAAAGGCGTCTCGATCTCGACGACCGCGGATTTCGCAGAGCTCAACGCCTCGTACACGAGCATCTGCGTCAGACTCGACAGCGCAGCACGGAATTCCGCGTTACCGGTTGTCTTGTCGCGCAACGTGGTGAGCCGGGCCGCGGCAAGCGGATGTTCGACGATCTGTACCTGCATGCGGATCACTCTAGGGCGCGTCCACCGGCAGTGCGCGCTTGTCCGGCAGCCACGAGAACGCAATTCGATGGAACCGATCGGGGCTTCTCGCCGTCTCAGTTCGCATGACAACCCTCACCTCCCAACGAACCTCACTCGACACCGGCACACTCGACGCCTACGCGGGCACCCAGCGCACCGCAGAGCACCGTGTCGCCGCACACGCTGTTGCCAGCCGTACCGACCTCGCGGCGCTGACACCGACGTTCGGCGTGATCGGAGCCGAGTTCCTCGCGGCACTATCCGCGACGATGCAGGCCCGCGCCGAGCGTCTCGACGCCATTGCCGGCGCTCACGATCGGATCGGCACCACCACGACGACCGCCGCCGTCGCCTACTCCGACGCCGACGCCGCGAACGCCTCCGACATGGGGCTCCGCCTGCCATGATCACTGTCGACATCCTCATCGCGCCCTTACGCATCCTGATCACCGCACTCGGTACCGGGGTGCTGCCCGTCGAGAACCCCGCCACGACGATCCGGTCGGCGAGCACCGACCTCGACGAGGTGCGTCGAACCTCGGCAGCGGCGACGTCGGCGGTGCAGAACGGGTGGCACGGAACCGGGTCACGCGGCGCCGTAGCGGCAGCCGAACGCACTGCCCGCGCCTCGACCGCCGTCGACGACGACGGACGGCAGATTGCCACACTGGTGGAAACCGCAAGTGCTCGAATCGAACTCGCGGCCCGACAGCTGCGCGAGCTGGTCGATTCGTTCGAGCGTGCGGCTATCGCGATGGGTCCCGCGCTGTCGACGTCAGCAGGCCTGGTGGCCATCGTGCCGGTCGCAGTCGACCATGTGCAGCGCGGGCTGTCGATCGTGTCGCGTGCACAGGCCGACCTCGCCGACGACACCAGAGCGATGAGCGAACTCGGCCGCCACGAAGCGCCGGCGCAGGTCGGCTCGCGGCCCGCCGCGAACACAACGTCGCCGACAAGCAAGGGCGTAGCGGTCACTCTCCCCGACGGTTCGGTCGCCTACGCACCGAATGAACGCGCTGCCACCGCGGTCCGTGCAGCACTGAGCCAGCAGGGTGTGCCCTACGTCTGGGGTGGCACCACGCCCGACGGCTTCGATTGCAGTGGATTCACCCAGTGGGCCTACCGCCAGGCGGGCGTCGAACTTCCTCGACTGGCGCAGGAACAGGACACCGCAGGCATGGCGGTCACACAGGATCAGTTGCTGCCCGGCGACCTCGCCGTGTGGGATGGACACGTCGCCATGTACATCGGCAACGATCAGCTTGTGGAGGCCGGCGATCCGGTGGGTGTTTCGCCGTTGCGTACCACCAATGCGGGGCAGGGATTCCAGGGCTTCTTCCGGCCGAAGTGATCCCGGGCGGACGGGGCAGGTATCGAGTTCACAGCGATCATCGCTACGCTGTTGCCTCATGGCCGGAGACATCGTTCCCATCGAACTCGGACTCACCAACGGAAACGGTTTCACCCTGTGGGCGCCACGCTGGCGTGAGGGCGACGACGAGTGGGAGGCATTCCTCGGACTCGACGATGACCTGTACGTATTCCCCGGCGTCGCCGAGCTCGTCGGCTTCGTCCGCACCGACACCGACAACGACCTCGTCGAGCATCCCGCGTGGGACACCGTCAAGCAGCTCTCGGCCGACGAACTGATCCCCGACGACCGCCACACCTACGATCTCGTCGGTGTGCCGGAGCTCGCGGCAGAAGACCCGACGCCCGAGGTGATCGCCGAACTCGAGGACGCGCTCGAGATCGTGCGCATCCTCGGCGAGGTCTGCGAACTGATCACCGTCACCAAGTTCTTCAACGGCAATCCGATCCTCGGCGCGGTGACCACCGGTACCCGCAACTTCGAGGGCCGCGACGGCGTCGACCTGTGGGTCCGCATCGGACGTCTCATCGCCAAGCACTGGGACGACGTCCTCGACTCCATCGATGACGTCATCACGACCCCTGACGTCGACGCTGCGGCCGTCACGGTCGCCGCCGACGAACTCGAAGCCGCCGCGTCGGCCGAGGACGAGGACGAACCCGACGACGACATCGACCTGCTCGACGACGACTCCGACGACTCCGAAGACGCCGAGGCCGCGGCGGTTGTCACAGCCGCGAAAGGCGCAGACGACTCCGAGGAAGACGACCTCGATGACATCGACGACGACGATTTCTGGGCGGGCGTCGGCATCGATCCGATCAAGATCGTCACCGGGACCGGTGAGTACCTCTCGCTGCGCTGCTACCTCGGAGACGATCCCGTGTTCCTCGGTACACGTGGCAAGATCTTCGTGTTCACCTCGCCGCGCACACTCTCGAAGTTCCTCGCCGAGAACAACGACCACGACCTCACCGACGTCTCGACGTTCACCGACGTCCGCACCGAGGCAACCGATGGGGCGCTCGAGTTCGACGTCATCGACGACAACGTGTACGTGCTGCCCGGACTGGCCGAGGACATCCTCGACGGCCCGCGCCGCATCGACCGCAACCAACTCGACCTCGCCGTCGAATTGTTCTCCGACGCAGCCGATTACGCCGACGACGACGCGGTCTCGGAGGCCTTGGCGAGCACGACCCCGCTCGGCTGGTTCGTCGACTACGCGATCAATCCGGACCCGAAGCGATTGGCACCGTCGGCACCGTTCGACAACGAGGCCGAGGCGTGGCGCGCACTCGAGCATGACTTCGAGGACCGCCTCGAGATCAAGCGCTGAGGAGCCACCGCCTGCAGGTCGGTTGCCCGCTCAGCCGATCAGGACGGCGTAGCCGGGCTTGATCACCTCGTCGATGAACGCGAGGCGCTCGTCGAAGTGGATGAACGCCGACTTCATCGCGTTCACGGTGAATCGCTCGAAATCGGCCCAGCCATAACCGAATTGCTGCGCGAGCCGGTAGAACTCCTTGCTCATCGTGGTGTCGCTCATCAGCCGGTTGTCGGTGTTGACGGTGACCCGGAATCGCAGACGCGCAAGCGCGTTGAACGGATGGTCGGCCATCGAGGCGACAGCGCCGGTCTGCACATTCGAGCTCGGGCAGAGTTCGAGCGGAATCCTCTTGTCGCGCACCACATTCGCAATCTCTCCGAGTTCTGCACCCGCAAACGACGACGCCGCGAGGTCGACGCCGTCGGGCAACGTGATGTCGTCGATCACCCGCACCCCGTGGCCGAGTCGGTCGGTTCCGCAGAACGCGATCGCCTCGTGGATGGACGGTAGTCCGAATGCCTCGCCCGCGTGGATGGTGAACGGCGCACTGTTGGCGCGCATGTACTCGAACGCGTCGAGATGCCGGGTCGGCGGATTACCCGCCTCCGCACCGGCGATATCGAATCCGACGACACCCTCGTCGCGATAGCGCACCGCGAGTTCGGCGATCTCGCGCGCACGGGCGGCGTGACGCATCGCGGTCACCAGGCAGCGAACCGTGATCGGTCGCCCACCCGCAGCGGCGACCGCCTCGCCCTCGGCGAACCCGCGCAGCACTGCCTCGACGACCTCGTCGAGCGTCAGTCCTCGCTCGAGGTGCTGCTCGGGCGCATAACGGATCTCGGCGTACACGACGCCATCGGCAGCAAGATCTTCGACGCACTCCCGGGCCACGCGCTCGAGCGCAGATGCCGTCTGCATGACGGCAACGGTGTGCGCAAAGGTCTCCAGGTATCGCTCGAGTGACCCACTGTCCGCGGCCTCCCGGAACCAGCGCGCCAACGAGTCGGCATCGGTGGCGGGGAGGTCGTCGTAGCCGACCTCGGTGGCGAGTTCGAGCACGGTCGACGGTCGGAGCCCGCCGTCGAGATGATCGTGGAGCAAGACTTTCGGTGCGAGCGCGAGGGTGCTCAGGTCGAGGGGTCTGCTGGTCGACGTCGAGAACATGACCCGAACTTACCGACAGCGCCGACCGACGGCATGCCCGGACACGCGCAGTTTCCCGGCGGTCGCGCTCGCCGAGCAATCCCACAGGCCTCGTTGATCCGGTCAGATGAAATCGTGCTCGTATGTTCGGACGAATCCTCGCTTCGAGTGACCCTACGGTGCAGTCGTCCGTCTTGGGGTCGGCGCATGTCTTTCGACCCGCGACGCGCGCCCGGTGCCACACCGCCCGACTACCGTAGCGCCACAACACAGTTCGTGGCACCGGGTGTCTCGCGACAGCCCGGGCCGCCTCCCACAGGACCGGCGCTTCGGCTTCCCTCATCGTTCCGCTCCGTTGTCGGCGCGACGGCGGCATACATTGTGGTGCGCGCTCGCGTCGCCGTCGTGACCGCGGGTCTGGCAAGCGGCGACATCGGGCCATTTGACAACCCGAATGTCCTCAAGGTGGTCATACTGGTCGTGGGAATCGGCGGCTCGCTGTTTTCGATTCTGCCCGGGCTCGTGTTGCTCTGCCGCCGCGGTCCGCGCCCCGGTGGCCAGCCATCGGCGTAGCGTTCATCGCGGCACTGAGTGCACACCCGTGGGGAATCGTCACCGCACTGCTCTGCTTCCTCGCGCCGGTGGCGCAGGTGTACTGGCCCAGTACCTTTCCGCCAGAGGCGGCAGCGGAAACGGCAGGCGATGTCATCGGCCAAGCCGCACCTTGGTTCGCGCCCGGCTCGCCCGGCGAAAGGCCTCAGGCAGACGTCTAACCGATGCGGTCGAGGACGATCGGCCGGATGGCCGACGGCGAATCAGGCAAGATCACGGCCGCCTCATCGAGCCTCGCGCGCGCGGCGTCGAATCGTTCCGGTGTCTGGGTGTGGAGCGTGAACAGCGGCGAGCCTGCGCTGATGCGGTCGCCGGGCTTCGCGTGCATCACAACCCCCGCGCTCGCCTGGACGGCTTCGCCGGGTCGTGACCGTCCGGCGCCGAGCAGCCACGCGGCATCGCCGACGGCCCGCGCGTCGATTCGGTGGACGTATCCGGACGTCTGCGCGGTCACGTCGTCGGTGTGCGGTGCGCGTGGTAGCGGAGCATCCGGATCGCCTCCCTGCGCGGTGATCATGGCGCGCCACGTGTCCATCGCGCTGCCGTCGGCCAGTGCGGCGGCCGGGTCGGCGTCTAAAACGCCTGCGGCGTCGAGCATTTCACGTGCGAGCGCAATCGTCAGTTCGACGACGTCCGACGGTCCTCCGCCGGCCAGCACCTCCAGGGACTCGGCGACCTCGACCGCGTTGCCCGCCGTCAACCCGAGGGGGGAATCCATGTCGGTGAGTAGCGCCGTGGTCCGGACGCCCGCGTCGACGCCGAGCGACACCATGGTCTGCGCCAGTTGTCGCGCGAGCGCCTCGTCGGGCAAGAACGCTCCCGACCCGACCTTGACGTCGAGGACAAGCGCCCCGGTGCCCTCGGCGATCTTCTTGCTCATGATCGAGCTGGCGATCAACGGGACGGACTCGACAGTCCCCGTCACATCACGCAGCGCGTAGAGCTTGCGGTCGGCTGGCGCCAGGTCGGCGCCCGCGGCGCAGATCACCGCTCCGACGTTCTCGAGCTGCGCGTGCATCTCAGCTGTCGTCAGGTCGGCTCGCCAGCCGGGGATCGATTCGAGTTTGTCGAGCGTGCCGCCCGTGTGTCCGAGGCCTCGGCCGGACAGTTGAGGCACAGCGACGCCGAAGGAGGCGACGACCGGAGCCAGCGGCAAGGTGATCTTGTCGCCGACGCCGCCTGTCGAGTGCTTGTCCACGGTCGGCAGCACAGCGCCGCCACGACGTAATCCGGAGAAGTCCATCCGTGTGCCGCTGTCGATCATGGCGCGGGTCCAGTCGTCGATCTCGCGACGCGTCATTCCCCGCAGCACAATAGCCATGAGCAGCGATGACATCTGCTCGGGCGCGACGTCGCCGCGCGTGTAGGCGTCGACGACCCAGTCGATCTGCGGCGTGGTGAGTTCCGCTCCGTCGCGCTTGGTCGCGATCACCGACGTCGCGTGGATGAGGTCGCTCATGTCACCGCACCGCGTCGAGGTCGTCGGGTCCGAATGCGTCGGGTAACAGTCGCGCCAGCGTCGTCGGTCCGGCTCGATGGTCGACGAGCAGATCACCGCCACCGTGTTCGTAGAGAACCTGTCGACAGCGCCCACACGGCATCAGAATCGACCCGGTGGCGTCGCACACACTGACTGCGAGCAGTCGACCGCCGCCCGACGCGATCAACGACGCGACGAGGCCGACCTCGGCGCAGATACCGAGTCCGTATGAGACATTCTCCACATTGCAACCAACCACGATTCGGTCGTCATCTGTGAGTGCCGACGCCCCGACCGGAAACGAAGAATACGGGGCATATGCGCGCGAAATCATTCCAGTTGCGCTGTCCCGCAATAGATTCCAATCGATATCGGGGGTCAAGACACTCTCCTGCCGGGCGGTCGCTATCGGAGTCGATGTGATGGGAGATACCCAAACAAGCTTGGTAAGGCAAACCTAATTCGTAATGCCTTGTCCCGCAGATCGGTTCGGGCAATTTAACGACTCACTCAGCATAGGTTTAAAGTCTCTTGCATGGGTCCAAGGTGACACCCAGCCGGTGCCACCGCGTCCATCGACGATGTTGGAGGCCAATTCCCCGATGAGTTCCGAGACCGAGGTCGCACCGGAGCCGGTGCGCAAACGTTCGCTGTACCGCGGCGATCCAGGCATGTGGTCCTGGGTGCTGCACCGCATAACCGGCGTGACGATCTTCTTCTTCTTGTTCGTGCATGTGCTCGACACTGCCGTGATTCGTATTGATCCGAACAAGTACTCGGAGATCATCAACACCTATAAGACCCCGATCATCGGTCTCATGGAGATCGCGCTCGTGGCGTGCGTGCTCTATCACGCACTCAACGGCCTGCGCATCATCCTGATCGACTTCTGGTCGAAGGGCCCCAAGTACCAGCGTCAGATGCTGTGGGTGATTCTCGGACTGTTCGTGGTGGTCTTCGGTGCCGCGGCGATCCGACTCCTGCAGATCCTCATCGAGTATTCGTTCTAAGGAGATACGACAATGACCACATCTCCTGCCTCACAGAACGTCGCCAAGTCGCTGGGCACGCAGTACGACCGGCCCGCCAGCCTCGACAATCCGCGCTCGCCGCGTAAGCCGCGGGGCGGCAACTTCGAGAAGTGGGCGTGGCTGTTCATGCGCTTCTCGGGCCTGGCGCTGATCATCCTGACCATCGGCCACATGTTCATCATGCTGGCGTGGGACAACGGCGTGCACCGCATCGACGCCTCGTTCGTCGCGGCCCGCTGGCGTGAACCCTTCTGGCAGATCTGGGACCTCACCATGCTGTGGCTGGCCCAGCTGCACGGCGGAAACGGCGTGCGCACGGTGATCGCCGACTACTCGCGCAAGGACTCGACCCGCTTCTGGCTGAACGTGCTGCTCGGGGTCTCGATGATCCTCGTGCTGGTGTTGGGCACCTACGCGCTGCTCACCTTCGACGTGAACAGCGCCAACTAAGGAGACCACTGAAGATGCAGGAACACCGTTACGACGTCATCATCGTCGGTGCAGGCGGCGCCGGTATGCGCGCAGCGATCGAAGCAGCGCCCCGCGCCCGTACCGCAGTGTTGACCAAGCTCTACCCCACGCGTAGCCACACCGGCGCGGCGCAGGGCGGCATGTGTGCCGCTCTGGCCAACGTCGAAGAGGACAACTGGGAGTGGCACACCTTCGACACGGTCAAGGGCGGCGACTACCTCGCCGATCAGGACGCGGTGGAGATCATGGCCAAGGAGGCCATCGACGCCGTGCTCGACCTCGAGAAGATGGGTCTGCCGTTCAACCGCACGCCCGAGGGCAAGATCGACCAGCGTCGTTTCGGTGGTCACACGCGTGACCACGGCAAGTCGCCGGTGCGTCGCGCCTGCTACGCGGCAGACCGCACCGGCCACATGATCCTGCAGACGCTGTATCAGAACTGCGTCAAGCACGACGTCGAGTTCTTCAACGAGTTCTACGCGCTCGACCTGTGTCTGAGTGAGAACGAGAAGGGTGAGCCTGTCGCAACCGGCATCGTCGCCTACGAGCTCGCGACCGGCGAACTGCACGTCTTCCACGCAAAGTCGATCATTTTCGCAACCGGCGGCTCCGGTCGCATGTACAAGACTACGTCGAATGCGCACACGCTGACCGGCGACGGCGTAGGCATCGTGTTCCGCAAGGGCTTGCCCGTCGAGGACATGGAGTTCCACCAGTTCCATCCGACAGGCCTCGCGGGTCTCGGCATCCTGATCTCCGAAGCCGTTCGCGGTGAGGGCGGCATCCTGCGCAACGCCGACGGCGAGCGATTCATGGAGCGCTACGCCCCGACCATCAAAGACCTCGCACCCCGCGACATCGTCG
This sequence comes from Gordonia sp. 852002-51296_SCH5728562-b, assembly GCF_001665475.1. NCBI lineage: Bacteria > Bacillati > Actinomycetota > Actinomycetes > Mycobacteriales > Gordoniaceae > Gordonia > Gordonia sp. 852002-51296_SCH5728562-b. The sequence goes on from NZ_LZMI01000069.1 coordinate 55,334, forward strand.
CGCGCTCGATGGTTCTCGAGGTTCTCGAAGGACGCGGCGCCGGACCGAACAAGGATTACGTCTACATCGACGTCACCCATCTCGGCGAGGACGTGCTGAACGAGAAGCTCCCCGACATCACCGAGTTCGCACGCACGTACCTCGGCGTCGACCCGGTGAAGGAGTGGGTGCCGGTCTACCCGACCTGCCACTACCTGATGGGCGGCATCCCGACCAACATCGAGGGTCAGGTGCTGCGCAGCAACAACAACAACGATGTCGTCCACGGCCTCTACGCCGCAGGCGAGTGCGCGTGCGTGTCGGTGCACGGTGCAAACCGTCTCGGAACCAACTCGCTCCTCGACATCAACGTCTTCGGGCGTCGCGCCGGTATCGCAGCGGCCGACTACGCCAACAGCCACGGGTTCACCGACCTGCCGGAGAAGCCGACCGACATGGTCACCGGCTGGCTCGAGACCATCCTGTCCGAGCACGGGCATGAGCGCGTCGCCGACATCCGGACCGCGCTGCAGCAGACGATGGACGACAACGCGTCGGTGTTCCGCACCGAGGAGACGCTCAAGCAGGCGTTGACCGACGTCCACGCTCTCAAGGAGCGCTACGACCACATCCGCGTGCACGACAAGGGCAAGCGCTTCAACTCCGATCTGCTCGAGGCCATCGAGCTGGGCTTCTTGCTCGAACTCGCCGAGGTCACCGTCGTCGGCGCGCTCAACCGCAAGGAATCGCGCGGCGGGCACGCCCGCGAGGATTACCCCAATCGCGATGACACGAACTTCATGCGCCACACGATTGCCTACAAGAAGGGTGACAAGCTCCTTTCCGACATCGAGCTCGACTGGAAGCCTGTCATCCAGACCCGTTACGAGCCGATGGAGCGTAAGTACTGATGACCGCCACCATTGAGGCGCCGCACACCGACGAGCCGCCGTTGCCAGAAGTCCCCGACGAAGCGACCATGGTCACGCTGAAGATCATGCGTTTCAACCCGGAGGAGCCCGACGCCCAGGGCTGGGAGAGCTTCCGCGTGCCCGCGCTGCCGACCGACCGGCTGCTCAACCTCCTGCTCTACGTTAAGGGCTACCTCGACGGAACGCTGACCTTCCGACGTAGCTGCGCCCACGGCGTGTGCGGCTCCGACGCGATGCGAGTCAACGGCGTCAACCGCCTGGCCTGCAAGATGCTGATGAAGGACTTCCTGCCCAAGGACAAGTCCAAGGACATCACCATCACCATCCAGCCCATCAAGGGTCTTCCGGTGGAGAAGGACCTCGTGGTCAACATGGAGCCCTTCTTCGACGCGTACCGCGCGATCAAGCCGTTCCTGATCACCTCCGGCAACGAGCCGACCCGTGAGCGCATCCAGAGCCAGAAGGACCGCGCACGTTTCGACGACACCACCAAGTGCATCCTCTGTGCGTGCTGCACCACGAGCTGCCCGGTGTTCTGGAACGAGGGCAGCTACTTCGGCCCCGCGGCGATCGTCAACGCGCACCGCTTCATCTTCGACAGCCGCGACGAGGGCGCCGTCGAGCGTATGGACATCCTCAACGATTCCGACGGTGTGTGGCGCTGCCGCACCACCTTCAACTGCACCGACGCATGCCCGCGTGGCATCCAGGTGACCCAGGCGATCCAGGAGGTCAAGCGCGCGCTCATGTTCTCGCGCTGATCTCGGCATCACCGACGCAGACTCTCTCTGCAGCCCCGGCGAACCCCACCATTCACGGATGGTGGGGTTCGCTGTTTTCGGGTTCGCTGTTTTTTCGTCCCCGATGAAACCGATCGGGGTTCGCGTGCGTCCAAGTCCTCAAGGCCACAGCCGTGGACTCGACACGCCGAACGGAGCGAACCCATGACCATCCGATCCATCCTCGTCAGCCTGCTGATCCTCGTGTGCGGAGCGCTACTGAGCACCGCCACGCCCGCCGCGGCGTCGACCCGATTCCCGGGCACCGGCGACGTGGTGACCATTTCTGTCAGCTCCGACCGCGAGTGGAACGAGCAGATCGTCTGGTTCGACGCCGACAACAAAATCCGCCACCAATCCGACGTGCGGCTTCCGACGCACGACGACGCGAGCGGCCTCTGGTCGGGATCGCTCACGATTGTCAGCCGGTCCCGCAATCAGAACATCGACGTCTCCTTCGGCTCGACGGGTCGCTTCGCTCGCTGCGAGATCTGGGTCGGCAAGGTCAAGGTCCGCGACCACACCGCCCGCGGCGCCCACGCCCTCGCGACGTGCGACCGCCCGACGCCGCGTCGAAAGAGCTGACACGCCGCGCGGTTGCCGGCCGGGTCGGGGGCGCGGTTCGGGGGCGGGTTCTGGCTCCCGCCCGGGGCAGAAAGTAGGGGAAGGGTTCTTTCCCCGGGGTGTCGACGTTTCCCCGCGAAGCTACCCAAGGAACGGCCTAAAACCCGAGGAAGGATCGTTTCCCCTAGTTTCTGCGCAGGTCAGCGCGCCGTCCAGCCCGCCGGCGGCCGCCCGACCACCCCAGCACCAACCACCCCGTCTTTCCCCTACTTCCCGACGCCCAGCGCGCAGCTCTTCCCCTAGTTCCCGACGCCGGTTCACGCGCGCGGCCGCGGACAGCTCCCAAAACACACGGAAAAATGTCGCGGAAAGAACTCTTCCCCCACTCCTCGACGTTTCCCCGCGAAGCTACCCAAGGAAGAGCACACAACCCGAGGAAAGAATCCTTCCCCCACTTTCTGCGCGGGCCGAACGCCGAGCGGCCACCGCCCCACCACGACGCCGCACCCTTCCCCCACTTTCTGCGCGGGCCAAAACCGGTCCGGACGCGCGCGCCCGAGCCGCCCAGCGCACACCCCAAACCCCTGAGCGCGCCTAAAATCTTTAGCCTCGTCGAATCGGACAAAAATCGCGTATTCCGAATCAATCCCGCCGATTCGACGTCGATTTGCTCCGTCACCGCGCACAGACTCTGCGGGAACCATAGTCTTGACGAACCACTGAGCGACGTCATAGGGGGTGATCACGGCATGGCAGAGAAGCTTCACGCCGAGATCCAGTCGGGCGACAAGGGACTGCGGGCCGGGTCGATCGGACTGCTGGGCAACGTGATCATCGGACTGTCGGCAGTGGCGCCCGCCTACAGTCTGGCCGCGACGCTCGGCTACGTGGTCGCGGCGGTGCACAGCAAAGCGCCTGCGATGTTCGTGATCGCGTTCATCCCGATGCTGCTGGTGGCGTTCGCCTACCGGGAGCTCTCGCGCGACACCCCCGACTGCGGAACGACCTTCACCTGGGGCACCAAAGCGTTCGGGCCGTGGATCGGGTGGATCGGTGGATGGGGTCTCGCGGTGTCGGCGATCATCGTGCTCGCCAACGTCGCCGAGATCGCGGCCGTGTACCTGCTCCGCTTTCTGCACCTCGATTCACTCGCCGACAACCTCTGGGCCAAGGTCGCTCTCGGGTGCTTCTTCATCATCGTGATGACGTGGATCAGCATCCGCGGCATCGTCATCAGTGAGCGCATCCAGTCGGTGCTCATGTTCATCCAGTTCGGCATCCTGATCCTGGCGAGCGTCATCGCGCTCGTGAAGGTCGCGACCGACCACGCCGGCGCCCAGGCCGTCACACCTCAGTGGAGTTGGTTGTCGCCGACGGGTCTCGACCAGTCGTCGATCGCCGCGGCGGTGATCCTGTGCATCTTCATCTACTGGGGATGGGACGCGTGCCTGGCAGTGGGTGAGGAAACCAAGGATCCCGAGAAGACACCCGGCCGGGCGGCGGTGATCTGCTGCCTGATCCTCGTTGCCACCTACGTCTTGGTCGCCTACGCCGTCGAATCGTTCGCAGGTTTCGGCACCACCGGCATCGGTCTGAACAACCCCGACAACACCGACGACGTGCTCACCATCCTCGGCGAACCGGTCGCGGGCGCCGTGATGGCGTCGGCGTTGCTGCTCGTCGTCAGCATCTCGGCCCTGTCTTCGACGCAGTCGACCATCCTGCCGACGGCACGCGGCACGCTGTCAATGGCCGTGTACAAGGCGCTCCCCCCAGCGGTTCGCCTACATCCACCCGCGCTACATGACGCCTGCGTTCGGCACGGCCGTGATGGGGGCGTCGGCGCTGATCTTCTACCTCGTGCTGTCGTTCGCGAGTCAGAACACGCTCGCCGACTCGATCGCGTCACTCGGTCTCGCCGTCGCGTTCTACTACGGCATCACCGCGTTCTCGTGTGTCTGGTACTTCCGTCGAACCCTGTTCGACTCCGCCCGAAACTTCTTCATGCGCGGACTCTTCCCACTCTTCGGCGGCATCGCGATGGCCTGGGCATTCATCAAGAGCGCCATCGACATGATCAACCCCGACTACGGTTCGACGTCGATCGGCGGAATCGGTGGCGTGTTCATCCTCGGCGTCGGCATGCTGGTCCTCGGGGTCCCGTTGATGCTCGCCTGCTGCGCCGCCGACAGCGACTTCTTCAAGGGCAAGACCCTCAACGCGAATACCGAAGTGAAGGTCCCCGATGTCTACTGACGACAACTCCGCTGCGAGCCCGAAACGTGTCGCTGTCGGCTATCTCGCCACACAATCGGGGGACGACGGGGTCGCACTCGGCGCGGCCATCGCAACCAAGACGGGCGCGGCGATCGACCTCATCTGCGTGGTCCACCCCGTCCCCTACGACGGCCAACCGGGCATCGATCAGTACATGGAGCGCCTCGAAAACCAAGCGGCGGAATGGCTTGCCGACGGTGCATCACGCATCCCGGAGGGCATCGAGGTGCGCACCGTCGTCACCGTGCACGAGTCGTTCACCGAGGGCCTCATCGAGGTCGCCGAGCAATCCGGAGCGGCGATGATCGTCGTCGGCGGCACGGGCGACGGCATCATCTCGCGTCACGCTCTCGGCACGGTGAGTACCGAGTTGCTGCATTCCTCTCCCCTGCCCGTCGCGCTGGCGCCGCGTGGATACGCGCGTCGCTCCGACGTCGTGATCGACATGATCACCGTCGCCGTGCCGGTCAAGAAGTCGGCCAGCGACCCCCTCCCGTTCGCCATCCGCTTCGCCGAAGCCGCGTCGATCGACGTACGTCTGCTCTCGTTGGTGTCACTGGACCCAACGGTCGACGACACCAGCCTCGCGGTGCGCAAGCAACAGGTCGACGTTGCGCGGAAGCTCCTCGAACACACCCGTGACCAGCTCGACGTCGACCTCGAGGTGGACGTCCTCGTCGCCGATGGCGACACCCTCGACGAAGCGCTCGCCAATCTCCCGTGGGACGCCAACGACATCGTCGCTGTCGGCTCGGGGCACCTGGGCGCCGACAATCGCGTCTTCCTCGGCACGACGGCCGCACGCATTCTGCGCTGGACCACAGCCCCGGTGATCGTCGTACCCAAGGAATCAACCGCAGACACTGAAGCCACGGAACCGACAGCAACCAAGGCGCAGGAGAAGTGACGACGCTGCGACTGCTCGAGATCAGGCACGCCGAGTGCGAATCACTCGGCACGTACGCGGGCGGTCTTCCACACGACGCCGAGGTCACCACGTTGCGAGCCGAGCGCGACACGTTTCCCGACGACCCTGCGTCGTTCGACGCCATCGCAGTGATGGGCGGCGGAATGGGAGCCAACGACGGCCCGACCCATCCGTGGATCGACGACGAGATCGAGTTCCTGCGACGGGCACTGGCCGAGGATGTACCGATCTGGGGAGTCTGCCTCGGATCTCAGTTGCTCGCGAGCGCGGCCGATGCGAAGGTCAGCACGGGACCTGCCCCCGAGATCGGTATCTCGAAGGTCACCTGGACCCCGGACGGCGTCGTCGACCCTGTCTGGAAAGACCTGTCGGACAAGACATTCGACTGCATGCAGTGGCACTACGACACATTCGAACTACCCGAAGGCGCGACGCTGCTCGCGTCGTCGGAGGCGTACCCGAACCAGGCGTTCCGTCTCGGCGCGAGTTACGGCCTGCAGTTCCATCTCGAAGTCGACTCCCCGCTGTTCGCCACCTGGCTCGACGACCCCGACTACCGCACCGAACTCGTCGATGCGCTGGGTCCAAGTGGCCCCGATCAGGTCAGCGCCGACCTCGCCGACGTCGAGTCGACGACCCGCGCGATGGCTGCGGCAGCGATGTCGCGGTGGTTCGACGTCGTCGTCGCGCGACAAACACGCTAGGCCCGCTCACACATCGGACACCTGCGCCACGCGGGCAACGTGGAGTTCCACGGCGTCAGCGAGCAGGCTGTCACTGGTGGCGGCGCCGATGTGCCCACGTTGTTCGAGCGCGAGAACCCCGTTGATGGCCGCCCATGCGAGCAGTACCGACGAACGAGCGGAGGGGTCGTCGGAGTCGATCGCATCAATCACGTCGTCGGCTACGCCCGTGAGTGCCCGCGCGATCTCCGACCGCGCCTGGTCGACGACATCCCCGTGCACCTCGGACACGTCGGCGAGACCCAGCATCCGGAAGGCGAGCGGCTCGTCCCGATGGAAGCGCACATACTCCTCGAACGCCGCGCGAGCCGTCGGCGCCCCACCACCGGTTCCCTCGACGCTGCGCCGCATCCGTTCGGCGTGGTCGCGCGCCAGTCGACACGCGACCACCGCGTAGACCTCTGCCTTGCCGTCGGGGAAATTCCCATACAGCGATGTCAGCGCGACGTCGGCGTTCGCAGCGATCGCATCGACCGACGTGCCACGAAATCCGTTGCGTGAGAACAACTCGGCGGCGGCGTCGAGCACAGCGGCCCGCGTCCGCCGTCGTCGTCGATCGCGGGGCTCGTCAAGCAGTGAGGACATGTGCTAATTGTAGTCTGACTACGTTTTCATAGTCCAACTACAGAAGGATCGACATGTCTCCCACGGTCTCCACCTCCGACCTGCCAACACCCACCGACGGCTCCGAGGTGATATCACTACTCATCCCCCGCTCGCCCTTCGTGGCAGAACTCGGGCTACGACTGACCGACATCACCGACGGCCACGCCGAACTGGTCATGCCCTACCGGCCGGAGCTGACGACCATCGGCGAGATGGTCCACGGCGGCGCGATCAGCGCATGTGCGGACATCGGAATCATGGCGGCCGCCTGGGCAGGCCGACCCATTTCCGATCGGCTTCGTGGAGTCACCACCGCGATGTCGGTGAACTTCATCAGCCCACTGATCGCCGACGATCTGCGCATCGTCGCCGACCGCCTCCACAACGGAAATCGGCTGTGCCACTGCACTGTTGATCTGATCTCCGCAACTGCGGGCACACTTGTCGCCCGCGCGACGGGCACCTATCAGATCGGCTGACCAACAACTGCGGACACACTGCGCGCCAATAATTGTTGACACTGCTTACATCGACGCTTAGCGTCGAACCATGCAGACGATCCTTGGCGCCAACGGGCAGATCGGGACAGAGCTCGCTCGCGAGCTCCACCGCAACCACACCCGCGACATCCGCCTCGTCAGCAGACACCCCCGGCGGGTGAACGAGACCGACGAACTTGTCGCCGCCGACCTCATGGATGCCGCCCACACCGACGCCGCTGTCGCGGGAAGCGACATCGCATACCTGACCGTCGGACTGCCCGCCGATTCTCAGATGTGGGCGCAGCGTTTTCCGGTGATGATGCGCAACGCGATCGATGCCTGCGCTCACCACGGCACGAAGCTCGTGTTCTTCGACAACACCTATATGTATCCGATGACGAGTGAGCCACAGACCGAGTACACCCCATTCCGCCCCGCAGGCAGCAAGGGCCGCACGCGCGCGCAGACCGCAACCATGTTGCTCGACGCGATGAACGCGGGAACCGTCGACGCCGTGATCTGTCGTGCCCCCGAGTTCTACGGTCCGGACCAGACCCAAAGCTTCACCAACGCATTGGTTTTCGATCGAATCGCGCAGCACAAGCGGACGTTCGTCCCGATCCGCGACGACACCCTGCGGTCCCTGATCTGGACTCCCGACGCCAGCCGGGCGATGGCGCTGATCGGCAACACCGAGTCGGCCTACGGGCAGACCTGGCATCTCCCGATCGACAGCAACCGACGCACCTACGCACCTACGCACAGCTGATGGAGCTGACCTCACAGGCGAGCGGCCACCGGAACAAGTACACGGTGCTCGGCACACCCGTCTTCGCGCTCGGCAGACTCTTCAGCAAGAACGTCCGCGAACTGTGGGAGTTGTTGCCGCGCTACGGCGTCGACACCGTCTTCGTCTCCGACAAGTTCACCCGAGCCTTCCCCGACTTCGCCGTGACCACGTACGACGCAGGCGTCGCCCAACTCGTCACTTACTAGACAACGCGCGCGGCCACATCAGCTGTCGAAGCCCAGCCCGACCTTGTCCATCACGGTCAACCACAGGCCGCGCTTGCCCTGACGCCGCTCGCTGCGAGCCAGTTCGCGGCGGGTCATGTTGATGCCGAACGCGCGCAAGGGTTCCGGCGGAAACGGAATCGGCTTGGAGCGCACCATGTTCAAACGCGTGCGCTCGGTGTCGGCACCGTCGACGAGGTCGAGTGCCGTTGCGGCAGCGAAGTGCGACGCACCGACGCCGAGACCGGTGAACCCCACCGCGGTGACGACGCGTCCACCGTACGAGCGGTCCCAGAACGCACAGAACCGCGAGCACGTATCGATGGCCCCACCCCACGCGTGACTTGCGCGGATACCCTCGAGTTGCGGAAACATCTGCAGCAGATGCTCGCCGAGCAATGCGAACTCGCGCGGTTCCTGCTGGTGACGCGGAGAATCGTCGGATCTGTAGTGGTACAACGCATCCCAGCCGCCGAACAGAATTCGGTTGTCGGCGGTCAGACGGAAGTAGTGGAACCGCGGCCCCGCGTCGGCAAGTCCCTCCCTGCCCTTCCAGCCGATCGACGCGAGCTGCGCCTCCGACAGCGGTTCGGTCATGATCGCGTAGTCCCACACCGGCACCGTGTACAGCCGTAGACGACGAACCAGCGACGGGCTCGCCGACGTCGCGAGTACGGCTCGATCGGCGACGATCTCGCCGAGGCCGGTACCCAGTCGCAACCTGTCACCCTCGCTGCTGATTCCGGTCACTTCCGACTGCTCGAAGATCTGCACGCCGAGACGTTCCGCGGCGTCGGCAAGACCCCACGCCAGTCGCGCGGGGTCGAGCATGATGACGGCGGGATCGAACACCGCTCCCGCCACCATCGGCGAGTCGACACGTTCGCGCGCCTGCGCCTCCGTCAGCAGCGGCAGGTCTTCGCCGAGTTCTCTTGCCGACGCCGCGTACTCGGCCAATTCGTCTGCCTGCCAATCGAAATTGGCAAAGTCGAGTTCGCCGGTGCGCTCGGCGTCGGCAGCGATGCCGTGGCGGCGGATGGCCTCATCGATGGCGTCGAGCGTCTCGTGACCGAGGCGCAGCAGTGTCGGCAATTCGTCGGCAAAGCGTTCCATGCCATTACCGAGGCCATGGGTGAGGCTCGCCGAGCAGAAGCCGCCGTTGCGTCCGCTGGCGTGCTCGGCGATCCGATCACGCTCGACCAGCACGATCCGACGTCCCGGATTGCGTTCTGCGGCTTGCACCGCGGTCCACAGTCCGGTGAAACCCCCACCGACGATGACGAGATCGGCGGTCACCTCACCGAGCACGCGCGGACGCGGCGCAGGCCGATCCGCGCGATCGAGCCAATACGACGACGCGTGCGCGGTGGAGACCAGTGCTGCCCCGCGTGCTGTGGGCTCTGTGGCCCATGCCTCGCTCATCAGCAAACCTCTCCCGGATTCGTGAACACCGTTCGATGCCAAGGCTTTCGGGCAACACCGGTGATATCACTCATCACGTGTTTGACGGTCAGGTACTCGTCGAGCGAGTAGGTCGACATGTCCTTGCCAAAGCCCGACGCGCCGACACCGCCGTGCGGCATCTCGCTGATGATCGGGATGTGGTCGTTGATCCACACGCAGCCCGCCTTGATCTCACGGCTCGCCCGCTGCGCGCGGTAGACGTCGCGCGTCCACGCCGATGCGGCGAGTCCGTAGACCGTGTCGTTCGCGCGGCGCAGCGCGTCGTCGTCGTCGGCGAAGGACGAGACGGTCAGCACCGGGCCGAAGACCTCGTCGCGGTAGATCTCGGAGTCCTCCGCGACGTCGGCGATCAACGTGGGCGGGTAGAAGCTGCCGGGGCCGTCGGGCAGCACCCCGCCGGTCACCACACGCGCGCCGGCGGCGCGGGCACGTTCTACCATTGCCGAGACCTTGTCGCGGTGTGCGTGGGAGATGAGTGAGCCCATGTCGGTGTCGGGGTCGCGCGGATCGCCGACCCGCACCGACGACATGACATCGGCGACGCCGGCCACGAATTCGTCGTAGAGCGACGGCGCGACGATCGCCCGCGTGGCGGCCGTGCAGTCCTGTCCGGCGTTGATGAGCGCTCCCGCGACGGCACCCTGGATCGCCGCGTCGAGGTCGGCATCGTCGAAGACGACGAACGGCGCCTTGCCACCGAGTTCGAGTTGTACGCGCGTGCCATTCGCCGCGGCCTGCGACATCACCATGCGCCCGACCGCCGTCGAACCGGTGAAGGTCACGATGTCGACGTCGGGGTGTCCGGCGATGGCGGCGCCGACATCCGCGCCAGTGCCGACCAGGACGTTGAAGACGCCATCGGGCAGACCCGCTTCCGTCGCCAGGCGAGCGAGTGTCAGCGTCGTCAACGGAGTGATCTCCGCGGGTTTGAGTACTACGGAGCACCCGGCGGCCAACGCGGGCAACACTTTCCACACGGCCATCTGCAGGGGGTAGTTCCACGGAGTGATCGATCCGACGACCCCGACGGGTTCGCGTCGAATCGACGACGTGTGGTCGCCGGAGTACTCCGCACTCGCCTTGCCGTCGAGATTGCGTGCAACGCCCGCGAAGAAGTCGACGTTGTCGATACTGCCCGGCACGTCGAATTCCGTTGCTAGGCGGATCGCCTTGCCGGTGTGTGAGACCTCTTCGCTCGCCAACAGATCGGCGTTGGCGTCGAGCAGACGCGCGAAGGTGTGCAGTACCGCCGACCTCTCCGCCGGCGTGGCTCCACCCCAATCGTGTTGTGCGCGCGCGGCATGTGCGACCGCAGAGGTAACGTCGGAGGCGGAGGCGAGCACCAGGTGCGCTACCGGAGTATCAGTGGCGGGATCGATCACTGTGTGATCGAGTCCCGATCCGCTGCAGGGAGCACCGTCGACCCAACCACTGGGAACTGTCGTGATGGTTGACACGACAGATCACGATACCGCCAAAACAACGGATTCACGACTCGAAGCATCACTTTTCAACTGAAACCGTGGTTTCGGTTGCCAATATCTGCAGAATCCGCCACCATCGACATGTGGGCGAACCAATGTCGACACACCTCGACGCCATCGCGAAGAAGATCATCGAAGAACTCCAGGCCGACGGCCGGAGTTCCTACGCGGCGATCGGCAAGTCCGTTGGCCTGTCGGAAGCTGCTGTGCGCAACCGCGTTCAGAAGCTCAGCGAGAGCGGCCTGCTGCAGATCGTCGCGGTAACCGATCCGCTCAAGCTCGGCTTCTCCCGCCAGGCGATGGTCGGCATCCGCTGCACCGGCGATACGGAGCGATTGGCCCGGCAACTCGCCGAGCATCCCGAGATCGACTACGTGGTGCTGACCGCCGGTACCTACGACATCATGATCGAGGTTGTCTGCGAGGACGACGATCACCTCCTCGACATCATCAATCGTAGGGTTCGAACACACCCAGAGGTGAACTCGACCGAGACCCTCGTTTATCTGAAACTAGTGAAACAGCAATACAATTGGGGTACACGATGACCGCATCCGTAACCGAATCCCTCGGGCAGCGAAGCGCTGCGCACCTGTGGGGACACTTCTCCCGTCACGGCGACGAGATCACGCCACCGGTGATCACACGAGGTGAGGGCGCACGCATCTTCGACGATCGCGGTCGCAGCTACCTCGACGGACTCGCGGGACTCTTCGTCGTCCAGGTCGGGCACGGACGTGACGAGCTCGCCCAAGCGGCGGCAAAGCAGGCCAAAGAACTGGCGTTCTTTCCGCTGTGGTCCTACGCCACTCCTCCCGCCATCGAGCTCGCCGAGCGACTCGCGGCCAACGCGCCGGGCGACCTCAACCGCGTCTTCTTCACCAGCGGTGGCGGCGAGGCCGTCGAAAGCGCGTGGAAACTCGCCAAGCAGTACTTCAAGCTGACCGGAAAACCGATGAAGCACAAGGTGATCTCGCGTTCGATCGCCTACCACGGCACCCCGCAGGGCGCGCTGGCCATCACCGGCATCCCCGACCTCAAGAAGATGTTCGAACCGCTGACTCCCGGAGGGTTCCGCGCACCGAACACCAACATCTACCGCGCTCCCGACGAGGAACTTGCTGCCGACCCCAAGAAGTTCGGCCGCTGGGCAGCCGACCGCATTGCCGAGGCCATCGAGTTCGAGGGCCCCGACACCGTCGCAGCTGTGTTCCTCGAACCGGTCCAGAACGCGGGCGGATGTTTCCCGCCACCGCCCGGCTACTTCGAACGTGTCCGCGAGATCTGCGACGAGTACGACGTCCTGCTGGTCTCCGATGAGGTGATCTGCGCGTTCGGCCGCATCGGGTCGATGTTCGCCTGCGAGGACTTCGGCTATCAGCCCGACATCATCACCTGTGCCAAGGGCATGACATCGGGCTATTCGCCGATCGGCGCGATGATCGCCAGCGAGCGACTCTTCGAGCCGTTCAACGACAATACGACGACCTTCGCGCACGGCTACACGTTCGGCGGTCACCCCGTGTCGGCGGCGGTCGCGCTGGCCAACCTCGACATCTTCGAACGCGAGGGACTCAACGACCACGTGAAGACCACCGCGCCCGCGTTCCGATCGACGCTCGAGAAGCTCCACGACCTACCGATCGTCGGCGACGTGCGTGGCGAAGGATTCTTCTACGGCATCGAGCTGGTCAAGGACAAGGCCACCAAGGAGACGTTCACCGAGGCAGAGTCCGAGCGCATCCTGCGTGGATTCCTCTCAACCGCGCTGTTCGACGCCGGTCTCTATTGTCGCGCCGACGACCGCGGCGACCCGGTCATCCAGCTCGCGCCGCCGCTCATCTGCGGCCAGGCAGAGTTCGACGAAATCGAGCAGATCCTGCGTGGCGTTCTCACCGAGGCGTACACACTCCTCTGAGGTTCTCCAGGACTGAGCAACGACGGGCGCGTCGGCGGACAAGCAGTTCCGCCGGCGCGCTACCGCTATGACGTGAGGCGCTGTAGCCTCCTGTGCGATATGCGTCCTACTCGCGCCACCGCGCCCTTCGCCACAGACTTCGTCGTCCGCCGCGTGGTCGCACTGATCGTCGCTGTGGTGAGGATTGCAGCTGCGGTCGGGATCGTCGCTGTGGGCGCGATCGGTCCGGGCCTGGTCGCATCGCCCGCGTGGGCGGCCCCGACGCAGGCACAGTCGCAGGACACCTCGCCTGACACCGACCACTGCCCGCATCGGGTCTCGCCGCCTCCCGCTGTCGACGAGTCGGAAGTCGTGGCTCCCGGCTCGACGACACCAACCCCACTGCCGGTGCATTCCCCACCGGTCGGCGGCGAAGCGTTGGGCGGGTGCGGCGTCGTCGCAGACTCGTCGGCGGGTCGTGTGCCGGAGCGGCTGACGTCGGCGGCCTGGCTGGTCGCCGATCTCGACAGCGGCGCCGTGATCGCGGCCAAAGACCCGCACGGTCGGTACCGCCCAGCGTCGACCATCAAGATCCTGCTCGCGCTCACCGCATTGCGCTCGGGGATCTCGCTCGACAAACCGGTCACCGCGACGGCAGACGATTGGAGCGCCGAGGGCGACTCGTGCGGGATGGGTCCGGGCGGCAAATACACCATGCGCGACATGATGATCGGGCTCCTCATGGTGTCCGGAAACGACTGCGCCCACGTCATCGCGCGAGACCTCGGCGGCATCGACGCCACGCTGACCAAGATGAACCAGCTCGCGCACTCGCTGCAGGCGTATGACACCAGGGCGTCGACCCCGTCTGGTCTCGACTCCGCCGGAATGTCGACATCCCCATATGACCTCGCGGTGATCTTCCGTGCCGCCATGCAGAACTCGACGTTCCGCGACATCATCGCCATGCCGAACCACCCGTTTCCCGGGTACCCGAAACGACCCGACGTCCCCGGCGACGTCGACCACCCCGGCTACCTGATGCAGACGTCGAATCATCTTCTGCTGGAAGGCGATCCGGGCGTCCTCGGCGGCAAGACCGGCTATACCGACGACGCGCAGAAAACGTTCGTCGGGGCCGTCAAGAAGGACGGTCGTACCGTTCTGGTGGTTCAGATGTACGGCTTGTCGACTGCCGACGACAACTACTGGGATCAGGCACGCTCGCTCGTCGCCTACGGTGCGCACGCTCCACGCGAGGCGAAGGTGGGCGAACTCGCATCGACCTCAGGCGAACGCGCGAATACCTCCGACGACGCGCGCGTCGCGGTTCCGACGACCGAAGCCGAAGCGTCGACTCCCCAGGGCGCGGCTCTTCAAGAGTCGACATCTGGATGGTCGGTGCGCATCCTCGTCGGACTCGTGGGGCTGCTGGCGGCGCTGCTCCTGCTCCTGCTTGCGCTTCGCTTGATCCGACGCCGCTGATCGGGTCAGCGTCGCCTGGACCGCGTCACGAGAGCCACCGCGGCGCCGATCGCGGCCGCCACGGCCAACGGGCCGGCCTTCGGCACAGGATCCACCTCGTAGACCGGACGCACGACGACGGTCGGCGGCTCGGGCTGTTCGGTGGGATCGACCACCTGGTAGGGCTCATTGGCACTGTCCGTGGCACACCACGCCGTGGCGTACAGAACGATTCGCGAGGCCAGGTAGCCGAAGACCATGATGCCCAGCAGTGGTCCGAACGCCGCACCCGCCGGGCTGCCGAGCACCGATTTCAGGTAGATGCCTGCGACAGACTTGAGGATCTCGAAGATGATCGCGGTGAGCAGGGCCGCCTTGAGCACGTTACGAAACGGCAACGGATGCAAGGGAAGTCGGGCAAATATGAATACGAAGAGCAGCCAGGTCGCGACAAGGGATACGACGATGGCCACAGCCCGCACCACGACGGTCGAGCCACTGAAGCCGTCGACGTGCGCCCACTCGAGGATCTTGTTGATCAACCCGCTGTTGCCCAGGGCGGTGAGGCCGAGCGTGAACAGGAAGGCGAGACCCAGCAACACGAAAATCACGAGGTCGCTGATCTTCGACATGACCGCATTGCGGTTGACCCTGCCCCCGAACATCTCGGTCATTCCCAGGCGCACGCCGGAGATCCACCCGATACCGGTCAAGGCCGCGCCGACCAGACCGATGATGCCGACTGTCGCGCGTGATTCGATGGCCGAGTCGATCGCGCTCTCGAGCGTCGTGCCGAGCTCGCCGGGCATGGCCTTGACGATCTGGTCCTTGATGCTGTCGAGCCACTCTGGGTGGGCTGCGAGGACAAAACCGCCGATCGAGAAGGCGACCATGATGATCGGCACGATCGAGAGGATTCCGGTGAAGGTGATACTCGCGGCGTAGAGGTTGCCGCGACGATCGTTGTATCGCTGCACCGTGCGCAAGATGTGGTCGAGCCAGCCCCACCGCTCTCGGGCCGACTCGAACTCGTCCTTTCCGCGCGCGACAAGCGCTTTGCCCGAATCGATCACCGAAGCCATAGACCCTCGTTTCCCCTTCGGTCGGTGCTGTCCCTACTCACCGTGTCTACCGGAAACGAGTGCCGCGGGTCAGGATTTGGTACCTGACACGCTCGGCGCCAGGAACCCCACCTTGTCGTAGACATCGCGCAGCGTCGCAGACGCCACCGAGCGCGCTCGCGCTGCACCGTCGGCGAGGATGCCGTCGAGGTAGGCGGGATCGGCGAGATACTCGTCGACGCGTCCGCGCAGCGGGGTCACGAAGTCGCTGAGGACCTCGGCTGTCTCGACCTTCAGGTCGCCATATCCCTTGCCCTCGTACTTGGCGACGAGATCGGCGACCTCCACCCCGGACAACGCCGCCTGGATGGTGAGCAGATTCGAGACTCCCGGCTTGTTCTCGGGATCGAACGCCACCTCGCTGCCCGTATCGGTAACCGCCGACCGGATCTTCTTGGCCGACCGTTTCGGGTCGTCGAGAAGATTGATCAATCCCTTGTCGGTCTCGGCCGACTTGCTCATCTTGGCCGTCGGGTTCTGCAGGTCGTAGATCTTGGCGAACTCCTTGACGATGTACGGCTGCGGCACAGTGAACGCCTTGCCGAAGCGCTTGTTGAATCGCTGCGCGAGATCCCGGGTCAGCTCGAGGTGCTGCCGTTGGTCTTCGCCGACGGGTACCTGGTCAACCTGGAACGCGAGGATGTCGGCGGCCATCAGGATCGGATAGGTGAAAAGTCCGACGCTCGACGACTCGACACCCTGCTTGGCGGCCTTGTCCTTGAACTGCGTCATCCGGCTTGCCTCGCCGAATCCGGTGATGCAGTTGAGAACCCAGGTGAGCTGCGCGATCTCGGGGACATGCGACTGGACATACACCGTCGAGCGAGCGGGATCGACGCCGACGGCGAGCAACTGTGCCACCGACATGCGTGTGCGGTCGGCGAGCACCGACGGGTCGAACTGCACGGTCAGCGCGTGCATGTCCGGGATGAAGTAGAAGGCGTCGAACTCGTCCTGCAGCTCGACCCACTGACGCACCGCACCCAGATAGTTTCCGAGGTGGAAGGAATCGCTGGTCGGTTGGATACCCGACAACACCCGCCGCCGCGTACCCGACGCAGGTGATTTCTCGACGTCGCTCATGGCTTCCAGTCTCTCAGACGGCAGCACCTCATTATTCGGAGGTGCTATGCGGGCGTGCTGCTCAACGGTGCTCCGGCGGGTCACTCGAACACGACGGTAACCGGCGCGTGATCAGACCACCGGCGGTCGTAGGTGTCGGCCCGGTCGACGAACGCTTTGACGGTGCGCGCCGCCATTGCCTTGTTGGCGAGGTGATAGTCGATCCGCCAGCCCGAGTCGTTGTCGAACGCCTTTCCGCGCCACGACCACCACGAGTACGGCCCGTCTGCGTCGGGGTGGAGCTCGCGCATCACGTCAGACCAACCGGACTCCAGCAATCCACCGACCCACTCCCGCTCGTGCGGAAGGAAGCCCGGGCTGCGCAGGTTGCCTTTCCAGTTCTTGATGTCGTGCTCAGAGTGCGCGATGTTCCAATCACCGCCGACCACCACCGGACGTCGCTTCCGTGCCAACGAGGCGAGGTGCGCACCGAAGGCGTCGAGAAATCGCTTCTTCTCGGCGAACTTCTCCGCGTCCTTCTCCGACGAGCCGGCCGTCGGGGCTGCGGCACCCTTGGGCAGATAGAGGCTCGCGACGGTGACGGCTCCACCTTCGATGTCGAGGTCTGCTTCGAGATACCTTCCCGTGGAATCGAATTCGTCGCTGGAGAATCCGACGCGCACTGCCGTCGGCTCGACTTTGCTGAGCACTCCGACGCCCGCGTGTCCCTTGACGACCGGCTCCGTCATCGACAGGTGCCATCCGTCGTCGAGCAGGGGTTCGAGGACTTCCCTGGCTTGTTCTTCGTTGGCGCGGATCTCCTGCAGGAGGACGATGTCGGTTCCGGCGGAGCGCAGCCACGGAACGAATCCAGCATTGTTCTCCGAGCGCACCTTGGTGGCCGCTCGGACGCCGTTCACATTCACGGTGGTGATCGCAGTTGGCACGGTTCGCCACATTACGGCGAGCCACCGACAACGACGCCGCGTACCCCGCCGCAGGCCAATCCGGACCGAGTCCAAAAGGTAAGGCGAACCTTGCGATCGTCAGGGTTTTATGTAAACCTTGCCTAACAGAATGCGAGGTGCGAGATGTTCGTGTGTATTTGCCGGGCCGTCACGGTGGACGAGGTCCACGAGCACTGCGACGCCGGAGCCAGAACTCCCGACGCCGTCAGTGAGCGCTGCGGCGCAGGCGAAGGCTGCGGAACCTGCATCGAACGACTCACCCAGATCGTCGCCTCGCGCACCGCAGGAAGGGTCGCCACAACTAGCGCAGCCTAGCCTGACCTGCGAAAACACCCCGTGCGGATATTCCCCACGGGGTCTTTTGGCGTGCTAGGTTCACTGTCACAATCAGTCCGAACCGGAGGTATGCCATGCGTGGAGACGATGAGGTCATCGCTCTACTCAACGAGCAATTGACCAGTGAACTCACCGCCATCAACCAGTACTTCTTGCACTCAAAAATGCAGGACAACTGGGGCTTGACCGAGCTCGCCTCGAAGACGAGGGCCGAATCGATCGAAGAGATGACCCACGCGGAGATCCTGACCGATCGCATCCTCTTCCTGGAAGGTCTGCCCAACTATCAGAAGCTGCTGCCGCTCCGCATCGGCCAGACTCTCCGTGAGCAGTTCGAGTCCGACCTCGCGATCGAGATCGAGGTGGTCAACCGTCTGAAGCCGGGCATCGTGCTGTGCCGCGAGAAGCAGGACATCACGACAGCCAAGATCTTCGAGGAGATCCTCAAGGACGAGGAGCACCACATCGACTATCTGGAGACGCAGCTCGAGCTGCTCGACAAGCTCGGTGAGCCGCTCTACCTGTCGAAGACGATCGCCACGCCTCCCGACGTCGGCTGATCCAGCCACTCACTCCGACATCGACCCCGGTACCAACAGGTGCCGGGGTCGATGTCGCTGAAGGTGAAGTCGCTTAGGTTGATGCCGCTTGAGTCGATGCCGATTGAGTCGATGCCGCTGTGTGGCGAGCGGCCGTGCGCCGGGCGACAGCCAGCGCCACACCCAGTACGACGATCCCGGCAACCGCGAGTCCTGCCCCGAGAACCGACGGCGCGCGGTACCCGAGACCTGCGGCGATGACAACGCCGCCGAGCCACGCGCCGAGTGCGTTCGCAATGTTGAGTGCCGAATGGTTGAGCGCCGCGGCGAGCGTCTGAGCGTCTTCGGCCACGTCCATCAGGCGGGTTTGCAGTGCGGGAACCATCGCCGTCGCGCTGACCCCGACGAGGAACGTCAATGGAACGGCCGCCCACGGCGATGTGACGAGTGCGGCAAACAATCCGAGCACCACCGCGGTCGCGACGAGTCCCACGAGAATCGCGCGCGGCACGTGTGATCGGCGGCAGCACCGCCGACCAGGTTGCCGACCACCATGCCGACACCGAAGACCATCAACACCACCGGAACCCAACCGACCGAGATGCCCGTGAGGCTCGTCAGCGCAGTGTTGAGGTACGTGTAGAACGCGAACATCCCGCCGAAGCCGACGAAGCCGATCGCCGGCGTCAACCACACCTGAGGCCTCGTGAGTGCGCCGAGTTCGGTCATCGGATTGGTGACGGCCATGTCGTCGAGTGCGGGCAACGTGATGAACAGCGCGCCGATCGTCACGATGCCGATGACCACCACGACAACGAAAGCTGCTCTCCAACCCAGACTTTCGCCGAGCCAGGTCGCCAACGGCACACCCAGGACATTGGCTACGGACAATCCGAGGAGAACCAGCCCGACGGCCTTGGCACGGTTACGAGGTCCGGCCAGGTGCGCCGCGACGAGAGCAGCGACGCCGAAGTACGCGCCATGCGGCAGTCCGGCCACGAATCTCGCGACCATCAGCGTCCCGAAGTCGGGCGCCAACACAGTGGCCGCATTGCCGACCGTGAAAGCCACCATCAACCCGATCAACAGCGTGCGACGAGACATCCGCGCGGTCAGTGCGGCGATGAGAGGCGCCCCGACCACCACCCCGAGTGCGTAGGCCGAGACGACGTAGCCCGCAGTCGGCTCGGAGACATGCACCGAGGACGCGATGTTCGGCAGTAAGCCCATCGCGACGAACTCCGTGGTGCCGATCCCGAACCCGCCCAGCGCCATCGCCAGCATGGCGAACCGACGAGTGGCGTCGGAGTGGACGACATTACTGCTGGTCCCGTCCGTGTTCGTCTCGGCCGTGTTCGTCTCGGTTGGGTTGGTTGGGGACATTCACGCTGCAACGAGCACGCCAGTGGGCGTGATTCCATCGTCGACGGTGACATCGTTCACACCCCGCCTGCGGAGGGGTTCCGAGTCAGGCGGCGGGTGCGCCCTGCGTTGCTGCTTTCGGGGTCGCACCCTGCTGCTGCGTCGACGCACCGGGTGTCGACGCACCGGGTGTCGACGCACCGGGTGCCGACTCGTCAGATGTCGACTTGTCGCGTGTCGAATCCCCCGATGTTGACTGCTCCGATGTCGACTGCTCAGGCGTCGGCTTCTCGGGTGCAGGCTTCTCCGGCGTCGACTCTCCTGGTCCTGGCTTTGGCACCTGCGCGCCGCCGGGAGCCTCAACCGGCTGCGAAGAGCCGCCGAGCGGCGCCTGTGGTTGCAGTGAGCCGCCGCCGGCAGGAGGCGTCGACGCAGCTCCGGTGCCGGTCCCGTCACCTGTGCCTGCGCCACCCGAGTCGCCAGGATCGTCGACGCCTTGTCCGCCGGAGATTCCCCCGCCGGAGATTCCATCAGTACCCGAGGCACTGCGCGCTTCGGGCCCGCCGAGAGTCTTCGCGGTGTTCACGGTCCCCGGGGCGTCGGCGATCTCCTCCGATGCCGACAGCGCCGCCACTGACTCGGTCTGGCTGGTGGTCGTCGGGGTGCGCAGCGACGCGAGCCACTCTTCGAACGCGACCAGCGACGGTCGGTACGCAGGTCCGGGAATGCCGGTGACATCGCGGCCGGTGAGTGTGTAGGCCCAGAACTTTCCGAAGTTCAGAGGCATCGACGCGATGCTCCTGACACTGGTCCGCAACGCGTCGACGCCCTGTCCCCAGAGCACCGGGTTCCACGTGAACAGTCCCTGTGCCATGTTCTGGAACGTGTAGACGTCGGTGAGCACCCCGCCGTAGCCGAGGTCGGGCAACTGCGGGAACCAACCCATGGCCCACCGGATCGGCGGCTGGAAGTCGGCCAGTGTGATGCCGAGGATGTCCGGGAATTTCCACCGCTTGCTCACGAGGTCGGGCACGGTCCAGCCGAGACCGAGTTTGTCGACGAACTGCTGGGTGAGGACCCACGCCGACGACGGCACGACGAGCTGACAGGTGTTGACCTCAGCGGTGGTGTCCTGGCAGTCCAACGGCTTGACTCCCCAGGCGTCCCACAGGGCTCCGTTGGTGGCTGGCAGATACATGTAGAGCGGATACAGACCGTGCTTGACCCAGTAGCCCGCGAGGCCGTCGAGGGCCCCGATCGGGTCGTGAAGCGGATCGGGAAGATCGCAGATCGGATCGCCCGTGAAGCACACGGTGGTCACCGGAATCCCGCCGAAGTCGTCGACGTCGCGTCCGCCTGCCATGGTCAGTCCGGGGATCACGCCGATCAGGACGCGTTCGATGCCCTGTCCGTAGAGAGTTCCCGCTTGCCGCGGATCGGAGTAGAGCAGTCCGGACACGCCGGTCGATGAGATCTCGTAGCCAGACGTGTTGCCGGTGCCGATATCTGTGAGTACGTCGCCGCCGATTCCTGCGCCCTGCGAGTACCCGACGATCACGACGGGTTTGCCATCACACTGCGCCTGATAATTCGCCACAGTCGACATCGTTGCCGCGACGCCCTGCGACTGACTGTCGTCGAATCCGAAGGCACCCAACGGCCAGATCGACGCCGGATACTCGACGCGCTCGACGGTGTAGCCGGCATATTGGGGTTGGCGCGTGACGCCGTCGAGCAGATGTCCCTGGGGGTCCCACGTACCACCGACGAAGACGAGTGCGCCGTTGCCGCAATTGTCGGCGGTCTCGGCCCGCGCGACACCCGCGCCGGAGGTTTGACCTATGGCGAGGAGAACCGCTGCGACTGCGGCGAGTCCGAGTGTGCTCGCCGCAGTGATCGATCGCCGGAAACCGAAGTGACCACCCATGCGTTCTCCACCAATCCGGACGATCTGTACCGCGTCGCCGCGAGTCGTCGGCGTTCCGCTCCGGCCGAGTTACTCGCGAATGTTCGGATCGTAGAATTTCGTGACCCACGCCACAGCAGAATCCGACGGTCGAACAGCGAACCGACGACGATGGACGCCAAATTCGACTGTTCGGACTACACGAGAGACCCTCAATCGCGGCCTTTTCGACGCCCGCACGCAATGTCGCCGCAGCGATGCCTTGTCCACCCCAAGAACCAGGCTGCGTCGGAGGGTTCTCACTTCATTTCGGCCGTGTTATATCCTTGACGCCAGGTCATGAGTATCAGCGCAAAGCCCCGGCTCGCTGATCGGCAACCCTCCAACCGCGGTGGGGTGCTCCGGGTGATGACCGGGTTGTGGGACCCCGTTCTGCGACGATCCTTCGTCGATGATGGTTTCGGGTCCCCAGCAAGCGCGGGTCCGAAGGTCGGACCCCAACAGGGTCGTCGTGCCCTGCCGACCGTAGAAAGTGATGCGTATTCAATGTCTGACGTCGACGTCGACCAGAATCCAGCCGACAACTGGAGTTTCGAGACCAAGCAGATTCACGCAGGCCAGACAGCCGACGCGGCGACCAACGCCCGCGCTCTGCCGATCTACCAGACCACGTCGTACACGTTCAACGACACCACCCATGCCGCGAATCTGTTCGGCCTCGCCGAGCCGGGCAACATCTACACGCGCCTGATGAATCCGACACAGGATGTCGTCGAGCAGCGTCTCGCCGCTCTCGAGGGCGGTGTCGCGGCGCTGCTCGTCGCGTCGGGTCAGGCTGCGGAGACATACTCGATCCTCAACATCGTCGAGAACGGCGGGCACGTCGTGTCGAGTCCGCGCCTCTACGGCGGAACGTACAACCTCTTCCACTACACGCTGCCCAAGCTCGGCATCGAGGTCACGTTCGTCGAGGATCCGGAAGATCTCGACTCGTGGCAGGCCGCGGTGCGCGACAACACGCGCGCGTTCTACGGCGAGTCGATCTCCAACCCGAACAACGAGATCCTCGACATCGAGGGCATCTCGGAGGTTGCACATCGCAACGGCGTGCCGCTCATCGTCGACAACACCGTCGCCACCCCGTATCTGCTCAACCCGCTCGCGCATGGCGCCGACATCGTCGTGCACTCGGCCACCAAGTACATCGGTGGGCACGGCACCGCGATCGGCGGCGTGATCATCGACGGCGGCACCTTCGACTGGCGTGTACAGCGCGACGGCAAAGACCTCTTCCCCGGTTTCACCACGCCCGACCCGAGCTACCACGGTGCGGTCTTCGCCGATCTCGGCGCTCCCGCGTACGCACTCAAGGCACGTGTGCAGTTGCTCCGCGACACCGGCGCAGCCATCTCGCCGTTCAACGCGTTCCTGCTCGCACAGGGTCTCGAGACCTTGAGCCTGCGCGTCGAGCGTCACGTCGCCAACGCGCAGCGCGTCGCCGAGTACCTCAACGACAACCCGCAGGTCGAGGAGGTCTACTACGCCGGACTGTCGTCGTCGCCCTGGTACAAGCGCGGCCAGGAGCTCGCACCGAAGGGGCAGGGCGCTGTCATCGGGTTCGAGATCGCAGGCGGCGTCGACGCGGGCAAGCGGTTCGTCGAGGCGCTCACACTGCACAGCCACGTCGCCAACATCGGTGACGTGCGCTCACTGGTGATCCACCCCGCATCGACCACCCACAGCCAGCTGACCCCCGAGGAGCAACTCGCCGCGGGTGTCACCCCCGGCCTCGTCCGCCTCGCGGTGGGCATCGAGGGAATCGACGACATCCTCGCCGACCTCGACCGGGGTTTCGAAGCAGCCAAGTAGACAACGCAGAGCAAGGAGCGAGGACACCTGTGTCGGTGAGCATCGACCCGCAGACGGATACAGAGCAACGGCCGGACTGGGAGAACGCCCCGGACGGCCAGATGCTCAGCGCCCGTCTCGGATCGATCTCACTCGACAACGGTGAGCAGATCGACGACGTGACCCTCGCCTTTCAGCGGTGGGGAAAACTGTCACCTGCTCGCGACAACGTCATCCTCACGCTGCACGCCCTGACCGGCGACTCACACGTCACCGGACCCGCCGATGCCGCTCACCCCTCCCCCGGCTGGTGGGACGGTCTGATCGGCCCCGGTGCGGCAGTCGACACCGACGAATGGTGCGTCATCTCGGCGAACGTGCTCGGCGGATGCCGTGGATCGACCGGGCCGGCATCGCTGGACTCCACCGGCCGACCGTGGGGTTCGAGCTTCCCGCAACTCACCGTGCTCGATCAGGTCCGCGCAGAAGTCGCACTGATGGATCATCTGGGCATCGAGAGCATCGGCGCGGTTGTGGGCGGCTCGATGGGCGGCGCACGCGCACTCGAGTGGATCATCGAGTACCCCGAACGGGTTCGAAGCGCACTCGTGCTCGCCGTCGGCGCTCGTGCGACGGCCGACCAGATCGGTACGCAGACAACGCAAATCGCAGCCATCACGTCCGATCCGGCGTGGCACGGCGGCGATTATCACGGCACCGGCGAGGCGCCGACGACCGGAATGGGAATCGCGCGTCGGATCGCGCACCTGACCTACCGCAGCGAACCGGAGCTCGACGAACGCTTCGCGAATGACGCTCAGGGCCAAGAGAATCCACTCACCGGCGGACGTTACGCCGTGCAGAGTTACCTCGAGCACCAGGCGGGCAAACTGGTCGAGCGTTTCGATCCGGGCAGCTACGTCATCCTCAGCGAAGTACTCAATCACCACGACGTCGGGCGCGATCGCGGTGGCGTGAAGGCCGCACTCAACGCGTGCAACGTTCCGGTGATCGTCGGCGGTATCGACTCGGATCGCCTGTACCCCTTGCGGTTACAGGTCGAACTCGCCGAAGAGCTCGGCAATTGCGTCGGCGGCCTGCAGGTGGTTCAGTCCGACAACGGCCACGACGGATTCCTCACCGAATTCGACGCCATCGGCGATCTACTCAAGCGCACAGTCGATCTCGCGCGTCACTGAGCCTCGGGGCGTCACGGGCACTACCCCAGACGCTCGAGGAGTCAGAACGCTCTCGTCCCGTCAGGGCGGCGGCAGCAGTCCGTCGGGAACCGGCGTCGTGGTCGTCGTGGTCGGAGGTGTCAGTTGACCCGCTCCTGCACCACGATCGTTATGTGACTGGGACGCACCACCATTCGAACCAGCCCCGCCAGAGGGTTGCTGATGGTTGGGAGTCGGCGTCTCCAGGCCGGGAGCGGGCGTCCCCGACGGCGGAACGAACCCCGGCGGCAGCAGCTTGGGCGGAATCGTGATTCCGGGTGGCAGCGGCAAAGTGGGACGACTGGTCTCCGCGCTGGGTGGCCGCGTTGTCGTCGACGGCGTACTCGGACGCGCGGAGAGTGTCAGCGTGGACGGCGACGGCGTCGTCGGAGGCAATTGCGTTGTCGCCCAACCCGGTCCGTCGTCCTCGCGAGCTGTGCGCGGGGCTTCGGCCGACGTCGAGGTGAGTTGTGTCGGTTCCTGTCTCGTTTCCGAGGGAACGATGTCGGACTGGTCGGAGTCGGTCGATATCGACGCGACGCGAGCACTCGAGGGCGACGGGATGTCCGTGGAGTTGCCGGTGAGTGTCGAACCCACCGCGTACACCGTGAACATCGCTGCGGCGATGACGACGGCTGCAACAGCAATCGGCAGCGGAGAGAGCACTCCCCTGCGCCTCCCGCCTCCGATGAAGGCCAGTCGACTAGGCGCCGTTGCCTGCTCGGACGAGAGCATCGCGGCGCCCACAGCTGCGGTTTGTTCCGGATTCGTCGGGATGATGACCTCGACGAGTCCGCCTTCGGCATCCTCTTCGGGCACCATGTCGGCGATGGTCGGCAGGTTCGCCAGACCACCGACGAGAACCACCGCGCACGCCGAATGCGTTGCGAGGTAACGGCTCAGCTCTTCGCGAGCGTCTTTCAGGAATGGACGTACCGCCGAGGCGAGCGTTGCGTCGCCGATTCGGAACCGGCCGGCGGCGTCGACTGTGCCGTGCTCACCCGACTCCTCCTTGGCGGTTCTGACGGCACTACGCAAAGCGTTGCGACTGAGCTTGTTCGAGAACGAACCACTCACGGCGCCCGCGTCGTCGACCACTTGGCGGACGATCGCGTCGTCGAGCGCGCGCCCCGACAGTGCGCGTGAGTGTGTGATGTCGCCGATGGCTCCGCTCGAAGGCTCGACGGTGTAGAAGGTCGTGCCGGTATCGCCGCAGTCGACGACGACCACCGACCTGTATCGCCCGATCTGGCCCGTTTCGATCAAGCAGGCCACCACGGCCTCCTCGACGGAGACGAGGTGGATCTGCCGGCGTGGACCCGACCCCGTCGAGCCGATGAGCTCACGCCCGAGATCGCCGCCTGCCGCGACGCCGATCGGCCCCACGCGTCGGTCGGCGCCGCGCGCGGCGTCGAGCATGAGGTCGATGCCCGCGTTGACCCTGCCCGCGGTGTCGTGACCATCGCTGGGATCGACGTCGATCACCCGTGACTCCACGAGTTCGCGACCCGAGCCGTCACGTGTGAGCAGGACGAAGTGAATCATGCCCTGACCCAAGGAAACACCCATCGACGTCGTCTCGTCGTGGGTGGAGCGATCGTTTGGTCTATCCAGCGTCGAAGAGATTGGTTGCCTGCCCGTTTGTCGCCGTTCGTCGTTCGCCGTTCATTGCGGCGCGCTCTAGCACTGCCGCAGCGCACCACGACTCACTCGGTGCGCTCACGCCCGGGTTCAATGAATCCAGAGGTCCCGGATGCTGATCCGACAGGTGCCGAATCAGCTCACGTCACGGGACACTTTACCGAAGCGTGCTCCATATTGTAATCAATCCGTGCCCAACGGATCTATTGACGCAGCTAGCCATAACATGAGGGCTCCGACGCTGGCAAGGGATATAACGTCGAAGAATCTTCCTCTGACCTGCAGTAATCCGACTCGTGACGTTGGCAACACCGCGCGCATGAATGCGCCGAGAAGCAGAGCCGTTCCGAAAACGAACGAACCACGTCGCCAACGGTCGAACAACACCAGCGCCGCTCCGGCGATCACGCCGAGCATCACCAGCAGATAGGGAATCTGCGCGATGTAGGCGCGGACCCGACGGGCATGGCGAAGCTGCCGCACCCGCGCATCCGTCGCTGAGTTCACCGTCCGGAACCTCCGGCGACGCTCACTCCGGCTGCAAGATCTGCCTCTGCACGCTCGACCACATTGACGAGCAGGAACGCGCGCGTCAGTGGCCCGACGCCGCCCGGGTTCGGTGACACATATCCCGCGACGTCCCACACGTCTGGGGCGACGTCGCCGACCAGCCCGTCCTCGGTGCGGCTGACGCCGACATCGATGACCGCTGCCCCCGGCTTGACCATGTCTCCGGTAACCAGATGCGGCACACCTGCCGCGGCCACGACGATGTCGGCACGCTTGATCTCTGCGGCGAGGTCGCGGGTTCCGGTGTGACACAGCGTCACGGTTGCGTTCTCACTGCGTCGAGTGAGCAGCAGACCGATCGGGCGTCCGATCGTCACACCACGGCCGACGACAGTGACGCGGGCACCGTTGATCGGGATGTCGTAGCGCCGCAGCAGGTGAATCACGCCGCGCGGCGTGCACGGGAGCGTCGACTCCTTGCCGAGGACGAGTCGTCCGAGGTTGATCGGGTGCAGACCGTCGGCGTCCTTGGCGGGATCGATCCGCTCGAGCGCGGCGTTCTCGTCGAGATGCCGTGGCAGCGGGAGTTGCACGATGTAGCCGGTGCAGCCGGGGTCTGCGTTGAGCTCGTCGATGGCCGCGTTGAGGTCTTCGGTGGTGGCGTCCGCGGGTAGATCCTTACGGATCGACGCGATGCCGATCTTGGCGCAGTCGGAGTGCTTGCCCTTGACGTAGGACTGCGAACCCGGATCGTCGCCGACGAGGATCGTGCCGAGACCCGGCATCACGCCGGCCATCCGCAGCTTGTCGACGCGTTCACGGAGATCGGCGAAGATCTCGTCGCGGGTCAGCTTGCCGTCGAGTCGTATCGCGCTCACCCGTCCATTGTTCCATCCTGTCCGAGGCTCGGTGTCAGGTGTCGGGTGTCAGATGTCAGGGTCGGCGATTCGTTGCGCCCATCCGAGTACCGTGCTGCCATATGCCCACGAACGCCGCCCGCCCGGTCACCATCGCCGACGTCAGGAGGGCGCGAGGCCGCATCGCGACGCACGTTCGACGCACGCCGGTGCTGCGCGCGGAGATCGACACGGTCAGCGGAAGTGTTCCGGTGGTCTTCAAGCTGGAGTACCTGCAGCTCGGCGGCTCGTTCAAAGCCCGCGGAAGCGTGAATGCCGTGCTCGCGGCACGCGACGCGGGAGAGCTCGCAGATAGTGGAGCGGTGGTGGCGTCCGGCGGAAACGCCGCGATCGGCGCAGCGCATGCGGCGCGGATCGTCGGCACGCGGTGCACCGTCGTCGTACCCGAGAACGCGCCACCGGTGAAGGTGACGGCGCTGCGGGATCTGGGAGCCGACGTGCGTCTACACGGCTCCAGGTATCACGACGCGGCCGAGTTCGCGGGTGCGCTCGCCACGAAGACGGGTGCGCTGCTGCTCCACGCGTACGACCTTCCCGACATCGTCGCGGGCGCCGGGACCATCGCCCTCGAGTTGGCCGCAGACGTTCCCGGGCCGCAGACCGTCGTCGCATGCGTGGGAGGCGGCGGACTGCTTGGAGGTCTCGCAGCTGCCCAGCGCCCCGGCGATCGTCTCGTCGGCGCGGAGCCCACCGGAGCGTCGAGTCTGCATCAAGCGGTGAAGGCGGGTGGGCCGGTGTCGGTCGAGCTCGACAGCATCGCCGCGGACTCGTTGGGAGCCACCAGGATCGGCGACATCTGCTGGTCGACCATCGCCGACAAGGCAGTCGAGAGCGTCGTCGTCTCCGACGACGAGATCATCGCCGCGCGTCGAATGCTGTGGGAGCGGTTCCGCATCGTCGTCGAGCACGGCACCGCCACCGCGGTCGCAGCGGTCGCCGCAGGGCTGGTGACGCCGGCCCCCGACTCGACGCTCTGCGTGCTGCTGTGCGGAGCCAACACCCGACTCGACGACCTCTGAGCCGACTGGGCGCCGACCGCCCCGACAAGGCGTCGGATCACGCTCTGCACAATGGACGCCATGTTCCGCATCATGTTCTATCAGCCGTGCATCCCGCCCAACACGGGTAACGCGATCCGGCTGGCTGCCAACACCGGCAGCGAACTCCATCTGATCGAGCCGCTCGGTTTCTCGATGTCCGACGCTCAGGTGAAACGGGCGGGCCTCGACTACCACGAGATGGCGAACGTGACCGTCCACCCGAACCTCGTCACAGCGTTCACCGAGCTGAAACCGCAACGCGTCTTCGCATTCACCGCGCACGCATCGCGGTATCACACCGACGTCGACTATCAACCCGGCGACGTGCTGCTGTTCGGTCCGGAACCCACCGGACTCCCCGACGAGGTACTCGCCGAACCCGAGATCACCGACCGGCTTCGTATCCCGATGCTCGCCGGGCGACGCTCACACAACCTGGCGAACGCCGCGAGCATCGTCGTGTACGAGGCGTGGCGACAGAACGGATTCGACGGCGCGGTGTGACGAAAGTACCTGCGCACGAACGGGACTGACGAACAGTCGGCGCCACGGAGCGCACAGTCGACACTGTGCGGGGCCCACTCGATGGAGGCGCGCGGGCTTGGTAGAACCCGACGGAAAGCCCGCCTAGCCCACGCGGAAACGCTTGGTGCGCGCGGTCGCTCCCCCGATGAGTGCCACCTTGGACTTCGGCACGCCGAGGTGCTTGGCGAGCAGTTCGGCGACCGCCTTGTTCGCCTTACCCTCGGTGGCGGGCTCGCGCACGTAGATGGTGATGGAACCGTCCGGCCCGGTCTCGACGAGCGGCCCCTTGCGACTGCTCGGTTTTGCCGTGACGATCACCTGTTTCGCCATCTGTTCCTCTCCCCGCTGTCGTTGTGCGCGAATGCTTTCCGCGCCGTTGTCAGTGCACATCTCACATCAGTGCCAATCCCGCGAGCGGGTACCCACTCGAAGATCCATCCGCTGCAACCGATCTGCAACCACCGTCACCGCACCCTCTGCATTCTGCACTCTGCCGCGTACCAGCAGCGCCGACGCCGAGTGTGCCAACTCGCGATACCGCGACCACAGCCCGACCGAGCACACCACGTTGACCATCCCGGTCTCGTCTTCGAGGTTGATGAACGTCACGCCGGATGCTGTCGCCGGACGCTGCCGGTGGGTGACAGCCCCTCCGACGATGACACGTGACCCATCCGGCACAGACAATAGCGCCTCAGCGGGCAGGACACCTATCGCAGTCAACCGCGGACGCAGGAACTGCGTCGGATAATTCGACGGCGTGATCCCCGTCGCCCAGGCATCGGTGGCGGCCAGCTCAACATCCGACAATCCCGGCAGCGTCGGTACCTGCGCAGACGACTCCAACTCGAGTTGCTCGGCGCTCGCGGAGGCCGCGGCGCCCGCCTCCCACAACGCTTGTCGTCGACTCATGCCGAAACACTCGAACGCCCCCGCGCCCGCCAATCCCTCGAGGTGCGCGAGGTTGAGGTCGGCTCGCCGCGACAGGTCGGTGATGCTCGTATACGGACCGGCGACTCCCCTTGATTCGACGATGCGCGCCGCGACGTCGTCTCCGACCCCGCGTATCGACGCCAACCCGAGCCGCACGTCGAGCCCGTCGTTCTCCAACGTCGCCTCGGCCAGCGACGCGTTGATATGCGGCCGGTGCACGTCGACGCCATGTCGGCGGGCGTCGGCGACCAATGACTGCGGCGAGTAGAAGCCCATGGGCTGTGCGCGCAGCAACGCGGCGCAGAATGCGGCAGGATGGTGCAGCTTGAACCACGACGAGTAGAAGACCAACGATGCGAAACTCTGCGAATGACTCTCGGGGAAACCGAAATTGGCGAAGGCCGCCATCTTCTCGAAGATCCGGTCGGCGACGTCGCCGGTAATGCCGTGCGAGCGCTGCATGCCCTCGTAGAAGCGTCGACGAAGCTGGTGCATACGCTCCGGTGATCGCTTCGACCCCATGGCTCGACGGAGCTGGTCCGCCTCGGCGGCGTCGAATCCGGCGACGTCGACGGCCAGCTGCATGAGCTGCTCCTGGAACAGCGGTACGCCGAGTGTTCGCTTGAGCGCCGGCCACATCGACGGATGTTCGACGGTCGGCTCCTCCTGGCCGTTGCGTCGGCGGATGAACGGGTGGACCGATCCGCCCTGGATCGGTCCCGGACGGATCAGCGCGACCTCGACGACCAGATCGTAGAAGCACCGGGGCTTCAGCCGCGGGAGAGTCGCCATCTGTGCTCGCGATTCCACCTGGAAAACCCCGACAGAGTCTGCGCGACAGAGCATCTCGTACACCGCCTGCTCGGAGAGGTCGAGTTTGGCGAGGTCGACGTGGATGTTCTTGTGTTCGGCGACCAGATCGATCGCGTAGTGCAGCGCCGAGAGCATCCCCAGACCGAGCAGATCGAACTTGACCAAACCGATTGCGGCACAGTCGTCTTTGTCCCACTGCAATACGCTGCGATTCTCCATCCGCGCCCACTCCGTCGGACAGACATCGGCGATGGGACGATCACAGATCACCATTCCACCGGAGTGGATTCCGAGATGTCTTGGCATGTTGGCGATGTCGCTTGCGAGTTCGCGCACGTCGTCGGGCGCGGTGTCGGGCATCTTGCTCCAGGCGTCTTGCTGACCGCTGGCATAGCCGAGCGCCCGTGCCATGTCGCGCACCGACGATCGGCCCCGATAGGTGATCACGTTGGCGACCTGCGCGCTGTACTCGCGGCCATACCGTCGGTACACGTACTGGATCGCCTCTTCACGACGGTCCGATTCGATGTCGACGTCGATGTCCGGTGGCCCGTCACGCTCGGGTGAGAGGAACCTCTCGAACAGCAACTCGTTGGCCACCGGGTCGACGTTGGTGATACCCAACGCGTAACACACCGCGGAGTTGGCGGCGCTCCCCCGGCCTTGGCACAGGATGTCGTTGCGTTTACAGAAGTCGACGATGTCGGCGACGACGAGGAAATAGCCGGGGAAGGTGAGCGTCTCGACGATCGCCAGTTCGTGCTCGATCTGCCGGTAGGCCGCCGGATGTTGGGCTGGTGTCCCATAGCGGCGTCGTGCGCGGGTCATCGTAAGGTGCCGCAGCCAACTGGACTCCGTATGGCCGGCCGGCACGTCGAACGGCGGTAACTGCGGCGCGATCAATCCGAGCGAGAAAGCGCAATCGTCGGCGAGGTCTGCCGCGGCGGCGATGGCGTCGGGGTGCGCGGGGAGCAGGCGCATCATCTCGTCACCGCTGCGCAGATGCGCACCGCCGACCCCCGGCATCCAGCCCGCGATGGTCTCGATGTCGGTGCGGGCACGCACCGCCGCCATCGCCAGCGCAAGGCGTCGACGACGCGGCCCCGCGAAGTGCGCCCCCGACGTCGCGACGGTCGGCAGCCCGAACCGCTGCGCGAGGTCGGCGAGTACCGCATTGCGCTCGTCGTCGTCGGGCAGGCCCTGAGCGGTGAGTTCGACGACGACGTCGTCGCGTCCGAACCGCTCGACCATTCCACCGAGAGCGGCCTCGGCAGCACCGATACCCGCACGATCCAACGCGCGCCGAACCGCGCCCTTGCGACAGCCCGTCAGGATCACCCAGTGGCCTGCGTCGCGGGTCAGCCGGTCGACGTCGTAGCGCAGCAGCCCCTTCTCACCACCGGACATGTGGGCGTCGGCGATGATTCGTGACAACCTCCGATAGCCCTCACTGTCACGCGCGAGGACCAGCAGATGCTCACCGGCCGGATCGGTCACCCCGGTGCGGGTCACGTCCGGCTCGAGGGAGAGTTCGGCACCGAACACCGTCGGCATCGCGAATTCCTTTGCGGCCTCGGCGAATCGGACCACGCCGTAGAAACCGTCATGGTCGGTGATCGACAGACCGGTCAGGTCGAGTCGGGCCGCCTCCTCCACCATCTCCTCGGGCATCGACGCCCCGTCGAGGAAACTGTAGGAACTGTGCGCATGCAGTTCCGCATAGCGCACAGACGATCGCTCACGAGACACCTCCGGCGCCGTGTAGGCGCCACGTTTGCGCGACCACGCGGGGCTGTCGTTGCCGTCGCCCGTCTGCTCGGGACCGAAGAACTCCCCGGGACGACCGCCATCGGGCGAGCGCCCCGACAGCACCCGCTCCATCTCCCGCCACGTCGGCGGGCCCTGGTTCCAGCCCACTCAGCCAGTATAGAACACCTGTTCGACAGACGATGGGTGGCGGGCTGCCCCGCTCGCCTCGCCGACGACAATCCCCGCCACCCGACTGTGAATGTGTGTCGAACTGAAGGATGTGGGTGCTGCAGCACCCACATCCTTCGATTGGACCCACATCCTCGCCTCAGCTCGACGGCGCTCGGCACCCGCGCCCGTACCGGCGACACCGCGCCATCAGTCGGCCGACACCGCCCGCGGGATTCGACGATCCGCCACGGTCATGGCGATCAGCGCCGCCCCGATGACCACGATGGCCCACCCCGCGACGTGGAGTCCGCCATCGGTGGCGCGGGCGCCGAAGGCGATACCGATGAGGCTCGACGAGAAGATCGCCCCGAAGTACATGAACGTCCGGTACAGCCCGGATGCCACACCGATCGACTCCGGCGGACTCTGCGTGTAGAGCGTCGCCTGGTTGGCGTAGCCGCTCAGTCCGTTGGCGACGCCGAACAGGAAGGTCATCGTGAGCAGGATCCACAGCCCAGAGGAATGATGGATCGCCACGGCGGTGACACCGGCGCCGACAAAGCAGAAACCTGTGAGGATCAACGGGATTCGTACCCAGCCGTGCGTCGAATTCACCCGCGCGCACACCACGCTCAGCGCCGAGTAAGGGATGAGGATGAGCCCGACCTGCGCCGCGGTGTATCCCGCGGACTGCTCCATCCACTGGCTGATGCCGTACATCGCCGTGTACGAGCCGAGCCCTGCCAGCATCTGGCGCAGGTAGGTGCGCACCAACGGGGAGTTGGCCGCGAGCATCCGCACATCAATGAGGGGTTGTGTCGCGCGCAGTTCCCAGAGCACCAGGAGCAACCCCGCTACGACGATCACCGCCAGCAGCCACCACTTCGGTGAACCGAGCGCGGCGAGGAACTCGAGCGTCGCGATCACGGTCACCGCGAAGAGCGCCACCCCGACGACGTCGACCACGCGGACGAGGCCACCGAAGCCGCCCACCTGCACCGGACCGTCACGAGGGATGCTGCGCAGCGCCCACGCGAGGGTGATCAGCGCGATCGGAATATTGACGAAAAACACTGCCCGCCAGCCGAACACACCGGTCAGCACACCACCGAGCGGCAGTCCGATCACCGCGATCACCTGGGCGGCGATCGAGAACCCGCCGAGCACGCGACTCGGCACTCCCGTTCCGAATGAGTCGGCACGAGACCGCACGAGCGCCATCGCCGTCGGATACGCCGCAGAGGTGCCGATGCCGATCAGGGCACGCGAGAGCATCAGGCACCAGAACGCCGGCGCGGCGGCACCGATGACACCGGCGATCAGCAGAATGACCAGCCCTGAGACGAAGACGCGACGAGGACCGAATACCGTCGCGAGCTTGCCCATTGTCGGTTGCGCCACTGCGCTGCACAGGTAGAGCACCGAGATCAGAATCGTCGTCTGGGCCGGACCCCGATGAAAGTCGACGCCGATCCCGACGAGCGCGGTGGCGATCATGGAACTGTTGATCGGGTTGAGTGTCGACCCCATCAACAGTGGCCCGGTGAACCGCCAGCCGAACGGATTGCGCTGTGCCACACCGGCGTCGCCGGTGGCCACGGCGCTCACTGAGCTGTGGCGTCGAGGAGTTCGAGAAGCTCTGCGGTCGAACCTGTCTCGGCGATCTGGGGAAACACCTCGCGCACGCTGTGCGCGTGACGCTCCCCGTCGGAATCGGTCATCGAGTCGGTCGGCAACGTCACGTTGAACCCCGCTTCGTGTGCGTCACGGGCCGTCGATTCGACACCTGCGCCACTGGCGATCCCGACGACGGCGACCTGGGTGACGCCCCTGGAACGCAACTCCTCCAGGAGGCCGGTACCCGCGAATGCACTGCGCGAATGTTTGGTCACCACCAGATCGTCAGGCTGGGGGGCGAATTCGTCGATGAGCTCGGTCCACTCCGTCGGCAATTGCGGCCTCGCCGATCCAGAGTTGCGGTCCGTCCGGCCGGGCGGCACGGCGTCGACGTTGACCATCACCACGAGGTGGCCGTACTTGCGGAATCTGTCGACCAATTGTCCTGCGCGGTCGACGATTTCCGACGCCGGGTACGGTGCGAGATTGTCGCGCAACGCGATTCCACGTTGCATGTCGATGACGATCAGTGCGACCCGCGGGTCGAGAGCTGTCATTGCCATGGATTCCTCCTTGATCGAAGCGACTATCAGGACTCCGCCACACGGCGGAGAAGCTCTGTTGCGGTGGCGATCTGCGCCCGTTCCTCGTCGGTGAGAACCTGCCCGAGCCGATCAGCGAGCCAGTCCTCGCGAGCCAATCGTCCACGCGCGTAGGTCTCGCGGGCCTTATCCGAGAGATCAAGGAGCGTCTTTCGACGATCGTTCGGATGAGGCGTCCCGACGATGAGTCCCTGCTCGAGCAGTGCCGCAACCGTCGTCGACATCGACTGCGGGCGAACACCTTCGGCCCGGGCGAGGTCGTTCGCCGTCGACGGTCCCCCACGTTCGAGCCTGCCGAGCACGTTGGTCTGCGACCGCGTGAGATCCCCGATCGGCCCCTGCGCGCGCAGTCGGCGATTGAGCGCCGCAAGCACGGGGCGCAGGGTCGCGGCCATCTCGGCGGGGTTCTCAGACATATCGTGAGTCTAGCAAATAGTCAGCCAACTGATAAGGTTCCTGACAGAAAGGGAGATTTCAGACAACTCCCCCGCCGATGCTGGATCTCCCGAGGCCTGACAACCCTCCGTGGTGACGTTGCCATTTGGCGATGTAAGTGTCAGGGTGAATCCGAGCACTTCTTACCGCGGAGTAAGAAAGAGCGAGTCCGCAGTTGCCAGCCGGCCGGAGGAACAGATGACCACGTATTTCATCACCGGAGGGACCGGGTTCATCGGACGCCGGGTGATCGAACGATTGCTCGCCGCAGACCGGGACGCGCAGGTCTACGCGCTGGTCCGCGCGGGGTCACGCACACGATTCGACGAGATGTTCGCCGACGCTCCGCCGGATCGCCTGCATCCGATCGCCGGGGATCTCACCTCGCCCGGGCTGGCCTTGTCCGGCACCGAACTGCCCGAGATCGACCACGTCATCCACCTCGCCGCGATCTACGACATGACCGCCGACGCCGAGGCCCAGCAGCGTGCAAATGTCGACGGCACCGCGCGCGTCGTCGACTTCGCCGTCGAACACGACGCGATGCTGCACCACGTCTCATCGATCGCTGTCGCCGGCGACTATGCGGGCGCCTTCACCGAGGACGATTTCGACCTGGGGCAGGGGTTTCCGACGCCGTATCACCGCACGAAGTACGAGGCGGAGAAGCTCGTCCGCGAGCGGGAGGGACTGCGCTGGCGGGTGTACCGGCCGTCGGTCGTGGTCGGCGATTCGCGGACGGGCGAGATGGACAAGGTCGACGGCCCGTACTACTTCTTCCCCCGATTGGCGCTCCTGGGACTCCTGCCATCGGGCATTCCACTGCCGATGCCAGACCTCGGTCGGCTCAATCTCGTTCCCGTCGATTTCGTGGCGCAATCCATCGCGACCCTCGTCGACGACGAGCCGGAGCGCAGTGGTGAGGTATTCCATCTCGGGGACTCGCGCGACCGTGGTGTCATCGGCATGTACAACGCGCTCGCGCCCGCGATCGGTTCACCCAAAGGTGTTGGCGTGGTGAGCAATCGGATCGTCGCACCAGCTATCGCGCTGACCGGATTCGGGCCGCTACGTCCGATCCGCGATCTTGTCGCGGAACAGGAGGGCATCCCACCCGCACTGCTCGACGGCATGCGAATGACGGCGGACTTCCGTGCCACACGAACCCTGGCACGATTGAGTGCGCGCGGCGTCGAACTTCCTGATCTCGACGACTACGGGCCCAGGTTGTGGGAGTACTGGACCACCCATCTCGACCCGTCGCGACACCGCAGGCACGACCCGCGCGGGCCGCTCGTCGGTAAGCACGTGTTGGTCACCGGCGGGTCGAGTGGCATCGGCAAGGCCACAGCCCGGATGTGCCTCGAACGGGGCGCCGACGTCTACGTGATCGCCCGCAGCGCAGACGAATTGGCGTCCGCGGTCGCCGATCTCAATGCGTCCCAATCGAAACCGGGCATTCCGCCCGGACGTGCTTATGCCTATCAGTGCGACATCACCGACGAGGAAGCGGTGCGGACACTGGTGAAATCGGTCATCGCCGACCACGACCACGTCGATATCCTGGTCAACAACGCGGGCCGGTCGATTCGTCGATCAACGCTCAATTCCGTTGAGCGCTCGCATGATTACCACCGGGTGATGGCGGTCAACTACTTCGGAGCCGTCAACGTCGTACTCGCACTGTTGCCGCACATGGTGGAACGACAGAGCGGGCATGTGGTGAATGTGTCGTCGATCGCCGTGCAGACGCGTGGCGCACGATTCGGCGCGTACGCGGCGTCGAAGGCGGCACTGGAGGCGTTCAGCGAGTCGACGGGTGCTGAAACCCTCTCCGAACACGTCTCGTTCACCAACGTGCGACTACCACTGGTCCGCACGCGGATGATCGCGCCCACCGAGGCCTATCAGAACTCCGCCGGGGTGTGGAGCGTCGACAAGGGGGCGTCGAAGGTGTTGCGGGGCATCGTGACGCGTCCTGCGCGGATCAGCCCGCCGCTCGGGCAGCTCGCCGAATTCGGCCGGAAGTTCACGCCGCGACTGACCGCACGGATTCTGCACCAGGAGTACCTTCTGGTCGACGAATCGGCGGCCTCCCTCGGTACCGTGGATCGGTGACCGACACCCCGTATCTCGCCGTCGACCTCGCCCGCCTCGATCGCAACCTGCAGGCGGTCGCCGAGCTCGCACGGAACGCTCACGTCGATCTGCGCCCCCACGCCAAGACGCACAAGACCGCAGAGCTCGCTCGACGCCAGATCGACAGCGGCGCTGTGGGACTCACGGTGGCGACGATCGGCGAGGCCGAGGCGTTCGCCGATGCGGGCGTCTCCGACCTGTTCCTCGCATATCCGCTGTGGGTGTGCGCGCACAAGGGTTCTCGACTGCGCGCGCTCGCCGATCGGATTGCACTCCGCCTGGCCGTCGACTCCGTCGAGGGTGCTGCGCGCCTTGCCGCCGAGCTGTCCGGCGCCGAAGTTCTCGTCGAAGTCGACTCCGGACAACACCGGACAGGTGTGGCACCCGAGTTCGCGGGCGAGGTGGCAGTAGCTGCGCGATCGGCTGGGCTCGAGGTGGTCGGGGTGTTCACCTTTCCCGGCCACGGATACCGCCCAGGACATGCGCGCCGTGACGCCGCCGCACAGGAGATCGCGGCACTCGCAGCGGCGGCAGAGCGGTTGCGCGACAAGGGAATCGATCCACGCGTGCGGAGCGGCGGCTCGACGCCGACGATCGAGTTCGCGGATTCGGGCGTGCTGACCGAGATCCGACCGGGCGTCTACCCGTTCTACGACGCCCAGCAGGTGGAGCTCGGCGTCTGCGGATTCGACGACGTGGCGCTGACCGCCGTCAGCACCGTCGTCCGTCGTGACGGGCGTCGTGTGGTTCTCGACGCGGGCAGCAAGATCATCGGCGCCGACCGCCCCGCGTGGGCCAGCGGGCACGGTCGGATACTCGACGAGCCTGCCGCACGCATCGTCGCGCTCTCCGAACACCACGCGGTTGTCGAGTACCCGGACGAGTACGTCCCTTCGCTCGGCTCGACGGTGCGCGTCGTACCCAACCACGTCTGCACCGCGGTGAACCTCGTCGACGAGCTGGTCGTCGGCGGTGGTGCTGGTGAGGGTGGTGAGGGCGAGGTTGCGACGTGGCGCGTGGTCGCCCGCGGCGCGAACAGCTGACCGCGGGCTCCGCGCGCGTGCACGGCTCGGGTCGCGCCGCGCCGGCCCGCGCAGAAACTAGGGGAAAGAATTTTTCCGCGGGTTTCGTACCCCTCCCCCAGAAACAACACGAGAAAACGTAAAGAACCCAAGGAAAGAATCCTTCCCCTACTTTCCGCACCGCCGCGCACACCAGAGCACCGCTACTCGTACACGCCCTCGACCATCCATTCGCCTGCCCGGTAGTAGAGCAGCAGCGCGCGTGAATCCTCCAGGAGCACTTGGGCTCTGGCGACGATGCCGGTATCGTCCATGCCCGCAGGCCACGGTCCGGCCCACCAGCTCAACGCCCAGGTGTCGCGGGCGGCGTCGCGGCCGGGACGTGCCATGCGTACGACGGCGGGCTCGTCGGAGAACGCTCCCCGACCGGTGACGGTCACCGGTTGCCCCGACGCGTCGGTCAACGACACCGGGGCGCGGGACATGACCGCGGGTGCGGGCTGGGGCACGCGGCCTGGCCACGGTGCCTGCGGGTCGCGCTCGGGGATCTTCTCGTCACCGAGTGCGATCATCGTGATCTGCTCCGACGGCCCGCGACCACCACTGCGCACCGGCACCTGCACGGCGTCGCCACCGAGCAGACCCTGCACACGCTCCAACGACCGGCGTGCGCGCTCGGAGACCTCCGACTCGCCCGGCAGTCCCGCACCGGTCAGTGCGTAGCGCAACTCGCCGGCGTCGACCGTTTCCACCGGCTCGAGTCGAAGCATCGCGATCGGCGAGTCGGGTCGGGTGTCGCCGCGACTCCTCCCCCTGCCCGCGCCGGTCAGCCAGCCCTCCAACTGCCACCGGACGCGGTCGGCAGTGGCGTCGGGTGTCAGCGGTTGTGCACACCGCCAGATCCGTGAATGTCGTTGTCCGCGTTCGGTAACGGCCTCGACCCTGAGCTTGGTACACGCCGCGGGTACGTCGGCGAGTCGACGATGCAGCATGTCGGCGAGGCGTCGGCCAGCGAACGCCGCGGCGTCGATCCGGTCGATCGGTGGCTCACAGACGTACTCGATCACCAACTCCGGCGCGACCGCACTGCCCGACGGTCGACGATCGGTCAGCGCGTTGGCCAGCCGGTGGGCGACGGCGGCGTCGGCGGAGAATCTGGTTGCGACGTCGCGTGCAGACATCGCGGCGAAATCGCCGATGGTGACGAGTCCGAGTCGACGCAACAGATCGACCAGCTCTGCCCGTTCGGGCACAGACAAACTCGGCTCCACGTTCAGTTCTGCCACAGGGAGATCGGCCAGATAAGCGCGGCTTCCGCCCGGTTCGACGTGATGACCCCGACGTGCAGCGATCACCGCAGTGAACAGTTCATCGGCAACCCCGACCTGCGATTCGACTCCGCACACCGAGATCTGGTCGACGAGTTGTTCGGCCAGCGACTCCTCTCCGCCGTGATGTCGCGCGGCGCCATCGGCAGGCATCACTACCAGCCCCGGGCGTAGCACCTCGACCACGGCGACCACCTCGGCCACCGCAGCCACCACCGGCTCGAAGAAACGTGCATCACGATCGACGTCCGCGGTGAACACCCGCATCTCCGGACACACCGCCTGCGCCTGCCGTTTTCTCATGCCGCGTCGGACCCCCGCCGCTCGGGCAGTCGCCGATGTTGCGGTCACCCGATTGGCCGACAGCACCGCAATCGGTTGTGCCGGAGGCAGATCCTCGTCGGCCGCTGCCGCCATCGCTGGCCAGTCCGGGCACCACACGGCCATGACCCGACCCATCAGTTCGCCACCGCGGTGAGCATCTGGTCGTCTGCGCTGATCTGATCATCCGGTCTACCCACTACCGGTTCTTCCGGGCGTGTCAGCCCCACCAGCCCTGCTTGACCCTGCGCACTCAACGAACTCAGATCGACGTCGGCGCTGCGTCGCCTGCGGTCACGCCCGGTTGCGGTGACCTGCAGCCGCAGACCCCCGATCCGACCGTGCCCACGTCGTGCTGCGGAGAGATCGGCGCCCGACGTTCCCGGGACATGCCGGTAGGTGAGCACGCTCGCCTCCATACGCACCTGCGCGCCCGGCCAATGACCGTCGACGACCAGCAGCGCCGACGACTGCTGGCGCACCCGGCCGCTGACCACCCGGCACCGCGCGGGCGCAACGTCGACTCCACGCAGGCCGAGCACCACCAGATCCATGCCGTCGAGCAATACCGAGGCGATCTCGATCGGATCGACCCCCGGATCCGGCACGATGGCGATACGGGCGAGATCGGCACCCATCTCTGCGACCGACAACAAGCTCAGCCACGGCAAGCCGACGATTCCCACCTGACCACCACTGCGACTCACCGCGGCGATCATCGCGACCACCAACGACCGGGCTCCCGAACAATCGATCACGCTCCCTCGGGGGATCCCCCCGCGGCGAGCATCATGTTGTCGAGAATTGCTGTGCGGCAACAGATCTGCGACAACATCCGGAAGCGGCAACCTGTCGCCGACCTCGTCAACACGATCGACGGACAACCTGTCCGGCATGCCGGACAGCACCGCCATTCGCTTGCGGAGTTGCGCCAGCGTATCGGCCCGCGCCCCGTCGGGCAGACCATCCCGATCGGGCAGACCACCCTCATCGAGAGCATCAGCATCCGACTGCGATGCGTTCGGATGAGCCAACGGCAAAACACTCATGAAGACCTCCTGGCCAGCGTTGTGATGCATGGCGAGCCGGGAAGTTGCTGCGCCGTCGGTCGCTCGGATCACCGAGTTTGATCGAACGTTTTTTCGATATTCAGATCGTACGACGCCCCTCTGACACTCCGCAACAGCCCAGGTGACGAACGGTCGAGCCGCCGCTCACGAACACCGATCACGACGCGAAAATGCAGGATGACCTGCTCTTTCCTGCCCCAAACCTTCGACAAACCGTCGACACCGCAGACGCGACGACCGGCTCAGGAGCCGACATGATCACCACCCGCAACGGCGCAGACCCACAGCGACGCAGACCTACGACGACGCAGACCTACGGCGACGCAGACCCCACAGCGACCCCGCACAACAACCACGCCGCCCGAGAACACCTGGGCGCGTGGCTCAGAACCGCTTGACTCAAAACCGCGCGGCTCAGAACTGCGCGGCCTAGAACTGCGCAGCCTAGAACTGCGCGGCTCAGAACAAGGTCAACGCCTCGGCCATCTCGGGCGGGGCGATCAGGTCGCGCTCGCCGGTATCCACCAACTCCGTCCTGCCGTGATCGCGCCCTGCCAAACCGTGTCGAGCCACCAACGGCTGCAATCGATCTCGCAGCCATGACGAGTACTCCGCGGTGACATACGCGCCCCGGCCGTACAACCCGTTGTACTTGCGCACCAGCGCCGGATGATTAGCGGCAAGCCAATTCATGAACCACGGCTTGGTCGAACTGCGCAGATGCATCGGGAACGCGGTCACCCCGGCCGCCCCGGCGTCGGCGAGCGCACCGAGCAGCGCGTCGAGGTGCGCGGTGGAATCGCTCAGATACGGAATGACCGGCGCAACCATCACGTGTGGCGCAAATCCCGCCTCGGCGATCGCACGGATCAGCTCCAACCGTGCCCGCGGCGACGGCGTTCCCGGTTCGATCTGCTTCTGCAGGTCGTCGTCGAAGATGGCCAGCGACACTCCGATACTCACCGGGATCTGAGCCGACGCCTGGCGCAACAGCGGTAGATCTCGACGTAGCAGTGTGCCCTTGGTCAGGATCGACAACGGCGTCCCCGATTCGGCGAGCGCGGTGATCACGCCGGGCATCAGCCGATATCGACCCTCAGCACGCTGATACGGATCGGTGTTGGTGCCCAATGCGACGGTCTCCCGTTGCCACGAACGTCGTCGGAGTTCTTTGCGCAACACCGCGGCGACGTTGAGCTTGACCACCACCTGCGAATCGAAGTCGAGCCCGGCGTCGAGGTCGAGGTACTCGTGCGTCGGCCGCGCGAAGCAGTATCGGCACGCGTGCGAACATCCACGAAATGTGTTGACCGTGAACCGGAACGGCAATCCCGACCCCTCCGGCATGGCATTGAGCGCACTCTTGGCGAGCACCTCGTGAAAGGTGATGCCCTCGAACTCCGGAGTCTGCACCGACCGCACGAGTCCTGCACGCGCGAAACCGGGTAGCGCGCCGTCGTCGACTTCGACCACCTGTTCGGACCACCTCATGGTGATGAGTCGAACATACGTACTAGGCACTGTCAACCCGCGCTGCCATGACCGCCATGTATGGACCACTGAACCGCCGACGGGCTCTCGACGGCCACGTCCCCGCGCGCCACGCGGCTATCATTTCCGTATGTCACTCGCCGAGAGCTACCGCACACCGGGTCCGCAGTACCTGGTGGCCGGCCGTTATCGGCTGAAATCCCGAATCGGCGGCGGTGGCATGGGCACCGTCTGGC
The DNA here is from genome assembly GCF_001665475.1 of Gordonia sp. 852002-51296_SCH5728562-b. NCBI lineage: Bacteria > Bacillati > Actinomycetota > Actinomycetes > Mycobacteriales > Gordoniaceae > Gordonia > Gordonia sp. 852002-51296_SCH5728562-b. Next base: position 98,866 of record NZ_LZMI01000069.1, read on the forward strand.
TCGCCCGCGACCAACTGCTCGATCGCGACGTCGCGGTCAAGCAGGTCCTCTCCACCGAGGGCCTCTCCGACGATTCCGCCGACAATGCCCGTAAGCGCGCGATGCGTGAGGGCAGGATTGCCGCGAAACTCGCCCATCGCAACGCGATCGCGATGCACGACGTTGCGCTCGACCGCGGTGAACCGTGGCTGGTGATGGAGTACCTTCCGTCACGGAGTATCGCCCAGATCCTCTACTCGGCAGGCACACTCGACGTCACCGAATCGGCCAAGATCGGCGCACAGGTCGCCGACGCCATGGCCGAGGCCCACGCCGCGGGCATCGTGCACCGAGACATCAAGCCCGGCAACATCCTCATCTCCGAATCGGGACGTCACGCGGGGCTGGTCAAACTCACCGATTTCGGTATCTCTCGCGCCAAGGACGATGTCTCCCTGACACAAACCGGCGTGATCACCGGCACCCCAGCATATTTCGCCCCCGAGGTCGCGCGCGGTGCCGAACCGTCTGAGGCATCGGACGTGTACTCGCTGGGTGCGACGGTCTACACGATGGTCGAGGGCGAACCACCGTTCGGAGTCGACGACAACTCACTTGTCATGTTGCACAAGGTGGCTCGTGCGCAGATCAATCCGATGAAGCGGGCGGGCGCTCTCGAACCAGTGCTGCTGCACATGCTCGAGCCCAGTCCCACAAAGCGGATCACGATGGCACAGGCCCGCGACGAACTCATCGCGGTCGCGTCGGGTGGCCGCGCCTCCGCCGACCAGGTACTGACGAGCCTGATTCCCCGCGCATCGGGTGCGGCAACCCTTCCCCCGCAGACGCCGCACGGCGCGGGCCCCGCAGGACCCGGCCAGACGTCGCAACCAGATTCGGCCCGTCCCGGTGGTTTCCCATCAGCCCGCCCCGTGTCAGACCAACTAACCTCCGGCACGTCGGTGGCCGCCGGATGGCAGACCCCACCGTCGCAACCTCGACACCACACTCTGGTCTCGTCGACACCGCCATTCCCGAGCGGCCAGTACCCGAGTGGCCAGTATCCAAGCGGGCAATACCCGAGTGGCCGGTATCAAGGCGAGCATTACCCGATCGACCCGTACGCGAGTCTTCCACCCTCCCAACGAGCTTCGGGCACCTCGCCGACGGCCCTCGCGCTGGCGGTACTCGCCTTCTTCGTGGTGCTGGCCGTCGTGATCGTCCTCGCGATCGTCTTGATGCGCTGAGACACACTCGCACTGAAACACACTCGCGCTGAGCCTCAACCGATGTGGCGAGTGGCCGCCCACCGGGTCAACGCATTTCGGTTGGACTGCTGAGTCTTCCGCAAGACGTTCGACGCGTGGGTTTCGACGGTTTTGATCGAGATGAACAACTCTTCGGCGATCTCGCGGTAGGTGTATCCGCGCGCCAACAGACGCAACACCTCGAGTTCTCGCCTTGTGAGAGAGTCGAGTTCGGGATCGAGGGCGGGCTCGGGCACCGACGACTTCCCGGTGAACGAATCGAGCACGAATCCGGCGAGCCGCGGACTGAATACCGCATCGCCGTCTGCGACACGTCGGACCGCGTCCGCGAGTTCCCGACCGTCGATCGTCTTGGTCACGTACCCGCGTGCGCCCGCCCTGATCGTGGCGATCACATCCTCGGCGGCGTCGGACACGCTGAGCGCGAGGAAGACGGGCGCGTCGTCGCCCAATGTCTCTGTGACACCGCGCAATACGGAGACACCACCGCCCGCGGGCATGTGTACGTCGAGGAGCACGACGTCTGGCCGCAGTCGCGTGATCGCAGTGATCGAATCGGCGACGGTGCCCGCCTCGCCGACCACGTGCAATCCCGGTTCGTCGGCGAGTTCGGCGCGTACACCCGAGCGGAACACCGCGTGGTCGTCGACGAGAAACACGCGGCACAATGCGCTCTGTGCATCCGGCCCGGCGGTCGCGTTCTCGTTCATCGTGCCTTCCCGTGGTCGATCGACTCGTCGGTGTGCGTGGCTTCCTGCGTGGCCTCGTGCGCGTCGTCGTGGCCATCGCTATCCGCGTCGGCGTGCGTCGTGGGACGCGGCATGATCAGTCGGATGTTCGTGCCGCGCCCCGGCGTCGAATCGATACGTGCCTGTCCCCCAGCACGTTCCACCCGAGACGTGATGGAGCGGGTAAGCCCCTGTCTGTCCGGGTCGACACCGTCGCGATCGAATCCGACGCCTCGATCGCGCACGAACACCTCGACCTCCTCGTCGCCCACCTCCATGTAGACGTCGACGCTACGCTCGCCGGAGTGCTTGGCCGCGTTGACGAGCGCCTCGCGCGTCGCGCCGATCAGAGCGGGCCAGCGTCGTACCTCGCTCCCCGGTCCGTGACGGGCTCCCTCGTCGGGCCGCAGATCACCGACGGTGATCACCTCGACCTCGATCCCATACGTGTCTTCCACCTCTGCGCCGACCTCTCGGATCGACGCACTCAACGACGTGCCGCGCTGCGCGACGTCGCCGAAGAGCCACCCACGCAGCTCGCGCTCCTGACTGCGGGCCAACCGGGCAACCTCCTCGGGCTTGCCCGCCTGCTTCTGGATGAGCGCGAGGGTCTGCAGTACCGAGTCGTGCAGGTGCGATGCGATCTCCTCGCGCTCGGCGTTTCGGATACGGGCGGCACGCTCCTCGTTCAGCGCGCGCCACAACCGCATCCACAGGGGCACGGTCAGCAGAACGACACCGATCAACGTGGCCGCAACGGCGAGCAACGTGGTGCTCAAGCCGCCGTAGTTGCGTCTGCCCGCCACGACTATCACTGCAAGACCACCGACGACGAGAACCGCGCCGCCCGCCAACCGTGTCCAGGTGAGCGCGGTGCTGTGGGGCGCGGTCTTCGACGTGTCGAACTCACGCCATACCAGGCCCGCACCGACCATGACGAACACGAACGGCACGAGATAGGCGGCAGGCGTTCCCGACGCCGCGAACCCGAGAACGGTCATCGCAACCAGCGCGAGCACCGCGAGACCCAATGCCTGTCGACGCTCCCCCGGCGCGGGCGATTCGGTGTCGTTGCCCTGCGGGCAGAAGAACCACAGCAGTCCGTAGGCCAGCACACCGGCACCCGCCAGCGCAGCCAACACCACAAACACCACACGGACGCGGAACGCATCGACGCCGAGATGGTCGGCAACGCCGCCCGCGACGCCACCGATGACCCGGCCCGCGTCACGCCGCACCAGCCGAGGGATCGGTGGCACGTCCGGGGCAGCAGGGGTACTCACACTTCGATACTGCCCCACACACCCCGGTCGCCACATCAGGGTTGTTCCCCGATTTCCGGGGGAACGTCAGGGTATGTCCCCGATGCCCACAGCACGTGATGCCGCCAGGATTGGACTCATGGATGCCACACAAGTTCGCGGAGACATCGAACAGCTCTGGCACACGCGTCCCGTTCGCCCGGCGATTCCACGCACCGTCGCAGGTGTCTGCGCCGGCATCGCGTTCCGTTACCGCGTCGATCCGACGCTCGTGAAGGTGGCCTTCGTCGTCTCGACGCTGTTCGGTGGTAGCGGCCTGCTCCTCTACATCATCGGCTGGATCGCATTCCCCTCGAGCAGACTGTCGGCCGCCGGACCCGCCAACGATCACAGCGCACACGGTCACGGCCGCCACCACAACCCGAAGTTCGTGATCGTCGTCGCCGTCGTGATCATCCTGGTGATGTCGTTCGGTCCGCACGGCACCTGGAGTTCGGGCGCCGTGCTCGGCACCGTCCTGATGGTGCTCGGCTGGTGGCTGCTGTTCCGTCGAACACCCACACCGCTTCCCGGTACCAGCGCCGACACGCTCGACGCGGGGCCGTCGGCCAGTTCGGATGAGTTCCAACGCTGGACTCCACGCGCGCTGCGCACCGGAGCAGCACCGACATTCGCGAGCTCGACGGGAGCGCCGGTCGCTGCCCCGACCCCCGCCGCCGTCGACGTCCCCACCGCACCTTGCGTCGACAGTGCCGACGCGGTGACCTCGGTGTTCACCACCGCCGACCGTCAACCGCCCTCGTGGGACCCGCTCGGTGCCGCACGGTTCGCCTGGGATCTACCCGAACCCTCGACGCCGACGCCCCCCGCGGTACCGGAGAACCGACGCTCCTCGACTCGGGCATCGCTCCTCGTCGTCGGAGCGGCACTTCTGGTGGCGATGAGCGGTGTGGCGGCACACCAGGCGGGTGTCGAGTGGTTCACCCCGACACGCATTCTCTCCTTGGCCCTCGCGGTCGTGGGCGTTGGCCTGCTCACGCTCGCCGCGTTGCGTCGATCCACTGGGCGACGGCAGGTCGGACTCGTCCCCCTCACCGTCGCGTTGGGCGCGGCGGTCATCGTCACAGGCGCAACGACAACGTGGGTCGGACAGTCCGACGAGAGCGTCGTGCCGTCCGGCGGCGTGGGTCAGCGCATGTATAAGCCACTGTCCGAGAACGACATTCGCGACAGCTACTCGGTCACCATGGGCGCACTCGAACTCGACGTCCGCGACCTCACACTCACGTCGGACCGCACCGTCGACCTTCGTGCGGGCCTCGGCGAGGTGACCGTGCGGGTTCCGAAGGACATGAACGTGCGGGCGAACTGCACGTTGAATGTCGGTGATCCGCAATGTCCAGAAGGGCTATCCGTCGGCACGGCCGGCGCCGACATGCCGGTGTTGACGATCAACGCGCACGCCAACGTGGGCAGCGTGGAGGTGACCCGATGAACGACTGGAGCCCAAAAGGCATGGAAGCAGAAGGCAAGGGAACCGGGAGCACCGAGCAGGCTAGTGATGCCGTCGGCCGCCGCGCACCCGGTCTCGCCCTCCTCGGCATCGCCGCGATCGCGGTGGCGATCTGGGGCCTGACCGATAAGCCCGGTCTCCCGTCGGCGTCGGTCCTCGGCTGGGGCGTCGTCGGGATCGGGCTGATCGTCGGCCTGGTGCTCCTGGTCAGCGGCGCGCGACGCCGATAGCGTTCGCCCTACTCCCGCTCGGCTGCTACTCCCACTCGATGGTGCCCGGCGGCTTGCTCGTGACGTCGAGGACGACGCGGTTCACGTCGGGCACCTCGTTGGTGATGCGCGTGGAGATCGTCTCGAGGACCTCGTATGGCACGCGTGTCCAGTCGGCGGTCATCGCGTCCTCGCTCGATACCGGCCGGAGGACGATCGGATGCCCGTAGGTGCGGCCGTCGCCTTGGACGCCGACGCTGCGCACGTCGGCCAGCAACACCACGGGGCACTGCCAGATCTGGTGATCGAGACCCGCGGCGGTCAGCTCCTCGCGGGCGATGAGGTCGGCTTTGCGCAGCATCGAGAGGCGGTCGGCGGTCACGTCGCCGACGATGCGGATGGCGAGACCGGGTCCGGGGAATGGCTGACGCCCCACGATCTCCTCGGGCAGACCGAGTTCACGTCCGACCGCTCGCACCTCGTCCTTGAACAACAACCGCAAGGGCTCGACGAGACTGAACTCGAGATCGTCTGGCAGCCCGCCGACATTGTGGTGGCTCTTGATGTTCGCGGTGCCGCTACCGCCACCGGATTCGACGACGTCGGGGTACAGCGTGCCCTGGACCAGGAAGTCGACCTTGTCGCCGTCGGCCGCCCGATCGCCGAGCACGTCACTGACCGCACCTTCGAACGAGCGGATGAACTCGCGTCCGATGATCTTGCGTTTCGTCTCGGGATCGCTGACGCCGGACAGTTCGGTGAGGAACTTGTCGGCGGCGTCGACCGTCACCAGCCGCGCACCGGTGGCGGCGACGAAGTCGTGCTCGACCTGCTCACGCTCACCGGCACGAAGCAGTCCGTGGTCGACGAACACGCAGGTCAGACGGTCGCCGATGGCTCGCTGAACGAGCGCTGCCGCAACCGCGGAGTCGACGCCGCCGGACAGACCGCAGATCGCGAGGCCGTCGCCGATCTGGTCGGAGACCTGGTCGATCAGTGCGTCGGCGATGTTCGCGGGTGTCCAATCGGCCTCGAGGCCCGCGATCTCGTAGAGGAACCGGGTGAGCACCTGCTGTCCGTGCGGCGTGTGCAGCACCTCGGGGTGGTACTGCACACCCGCCATCTTCGTCTCGACGGACTCGAACGCCGCGACGGGCGCACCGGGCGTCGACCCTGTCACGACGAAGCCCTCGGGCGCCACCTGCACGGCGTCGTTGTGGCTCATCCACACGGGCTGGTTGCGGTCGAGACCGCGATGCAGCACGCCGTCGTCGGTGGCGGTGAACGTCGTGCGTCCGAACTCGCGCCCACCCGTGTTGGCCACCTCGCCGCCGAGCGCGGCAGCCATTGTCTGGAAGCCGTAGCAGATCCCGAACACGGGGATGCCCAGCTCGAGAATTGCGGGGTCGAGGCTCGGTGCGTCGTCGGCGTAGACCGACGCCGGCCCGCCGGACAGGATGATCGCGGCAGGATCCTTGGCCTTGAACTCGTCGATCGAGGCGTCGTGGGCGATGACCTCGGAGTAGATACGCGCCTCACGGACACGTCGAGCGATCAGTTGCGCATACTGTGCACCGAAGTCGACGACGAGGACCGGTCGCGGGCCCTCGACGAGCGTGTTCTCGGCAGAAGATCGGTCGGCAGGCGAGTTGTCGGCGGAAGAGTCTGTCACCACCCCATTCTATGCGTGCGCACCGACGCCATCACCGCGCAGGCGGTACCCGTCACCGCCGCGCAGGCGGTGCCCTCGGAGCGCAGGTGGCGCCGTGGGATACTCCATGTCGATATGAGCACCTCAGACGAGCGCGAAAAGGCCAGGTCATCCGCCGACAGGCCGGGACGGCGATGGCTGTCCCTGTCGATCTCCGACATCACCCAGGCCGCCGTGTTCGCCGCACTGATCGCCGCACTCGGCTTGCCGGGACAGATCAGCGTCGGCAGCGCGGGCGTACCCATCACCTTCCAGACCCTCGGCGTGATGCTGACCGGAGCCATCCTCGGCCCCAAGAAGGGCACGCTGGCGGTCGTCATCTTCATGGTCCTCGCGATCGCGGGACTCCCGATCCTCTCGGGCGGTCGCAACGGATTGACCGCGCTGTCGTCGCCGACGGCCGGGTTCTTCGTCGGCTTCCTGCCCGGCGTATTCGTGATCGGGTTGCTGACGGCGTTCATGATGCCGCGCTATCGAATCCTGCTGGGCATCGTGGCGAATCTGATCGGCGGAGTGCTGGTGATCTACATCTGCGGCACCATCGGCCTGATGATCCGCGCCGACCTCACGCTGTGGGCGGCGATCGCGGCCAACGGCTGGTTCATCGCAGGCGATGCCGTCAAGGCGGTGATCGCGGCGCTCGTCGCCAGCCAGGTACATCGAGGGTGGCCGGGCCTCATCACCCCACTGCGCATCCGACGTGGACGCGTCGTCGCACTCACCGCATGACAACTCACCGCATGGACCTCGCGTGATCGAATTCCGCGATGTCTCACACTCATTCGACGGTCGTCGAGTGTTGAGTGACGTCTCGGTCGACCTCCCCGAACGACGCATCGGCATCGTGGGCGCCAACGGCAGCGGAAAGTCGACGCTGGCGCGGATGATCAACGCGCTCGTCGTCCCCGACACCGGGACCGTCGTCGTCGATGGCCTCGACGCGTCGAAGGAGAAGCGTCGTGTTCGACGGCGCGTCGGGTTCATCTTCTCCGACCCCGACCGGCAGATCATCATGCCGACGGTGCGTGAGGACATCGAACTCTCGCTGACCAGAACAGATCTGAACAAGGCCGAGCGTCGGGACCGCGCGATGAGCGTGCTCGATCGTTTCGGCCTCGCCGACCACGCCGACCAACCCGCGAGCAGATTGTCCGGCGGGCAGAAGCAACTCCTCGCTCTCGCAGCCGTATTCGTCACCGAACCGGCGATCATCGTCGCCGACGAACCGACGACGCTCCTCGACCTACGCAACAGCCGCATGTTGCGCCGTGTGTTCGCCGACCTCGACGTCCAGCTCGTCGTGGTCACCCACGACCTCGACCTGGTCGACGACTTCGAGCGCATTCTCGTCATCGACGACGGGGTCATCACCGTCGACGATGTGCCCGGCGTCGCACTGCGCGCCTATCGCGAGGCGATGGCATGAATCCGCTCGGCACCTACCGCCCCGGAAACTCGCTGCTGCACAGGGCGTCCCCCGGCGTGAAGTTGCTGGGCCTCGCCGCAGGCATTCTCGTCATCACCCTGTGTGTGAGAACCCTTCCGGCCCTCGGTATTGCCGCCGCAGCGGTCGTCGCGGTCTACGCCCTCGCCGGCATCGGCCCTGTTACGGCGTGGCGCCAGTTCCGGCCGACGCTGTGGATTCTGTTGTTCGTCTTCGTGTTTCAGCTCATCTTCACCGACTGGCGTCGAGCGGTTCTGGTATGCGGCATCCTCGCGCTCTCGGTGCTGCTGGCCGCCGTCGTCAGCCTGACCACCCGCACCACCGACATGCTCGACTCGCTGACGCGCGCCATGTCGCCGCTGAGCAAGCTCGGCGTGCGCACCGACCTCATCGCGATCTCGCTCGCCCTGACAATCCGGACGATTCCGCTGATCGTCGAGATCGCAGGCCAGGTCGACGAGGCGCGCCGCGCACGCGGACTGCGGCCCGGTGCACGAATCCTGGTTGCGCCCATCGTGATCGCCGCGCTGCGGACCGCCGACGGGTTCGCCGAGAGCCTCAGCGCCCGCGGGCTGGACTGATCACACCGGAGTGCTCGAGTCCCGAGCCGCGCAGAAAGTTACGCCTTGTGGGTCGCTCGCATGTACCGGTACAGGCGGAGGACCCGAGGGGTGTGGTTCTCTGCGCGCGCCACCTCCGCTGCCGGGCGTGCGGTCAGGAAGACACCGTCGCCGAGGACACCGGGGTGATCGGCAACCGGAGCGCGCCCGGCGCGTCGGCGGGCACCACCGGGTGTGCGGGCGCGATCGGCGCGAGCCGTAGGTAACCACTTCCCTGCTCGGGACGCTGGTCGTCTTCGCCCTTGTTGGGCCACAACGAGATCGCGCGCTCGGCCTGCGCCGAGATGGTCAGCGACGGGTTGACGCCGAGGTTCGCCGAGACCGCAGCACCGTCGGTGACATGCAGCGTCGGATAGCCCCACACACGGTGGTACGCGTCGACGACGCCGTTCGCAGGGTCATCGGAGATGGCACACCCGCCGAGGTAGTGGGCGGTGAGCGGCATGTTCATCACGTCGCCCCACGTGCCACCAGCGAGTCCTCCCGGCAGGATGTCGGCGATACGTCGAGTTGCCTCGTTGCCCTTGGGAATCCACGTCGGATTCGGCTCGCCGTGGCCCTGCTTGCTCGTGACATAACGGAACGGCCCGCGCTTGCGAACGAATGTGGTCAGCGAGTTGTCGCTGCTCTGCATCACCAGGGCGATCACGGTGCGCTGACTCCACTTGCGCACGAAGAGGAGTCGCACGAGCAGGAAGGGGTTCCGCGCGATCTCCTTCAGGAACTGGCCGAACCGGTTGCGCCTGCTCCCACCATCGGTGAGCACCGTCTGCAGATACGCAATCGCATTGCTGCCCTTGCCGTATCGAACGGGCTCGATGTGCGTGTTCGGCTCCGGATGGAACGACGACGTGATCGCCACCCCGTGCGAATAGTCGTGTTGCGAATCGTATTTCGCAGCCATCGCTCCGAGGATCGACTCGGAGTTGGTACGCGTCAACGCGCCCATTGCGTCGGAGATCCTCGGGAGGGTCGTGCCCTTGGCTCGGTGGAGAAGCTTCTGCGTGTTGAACGTCCCGGCCGCGACGATCACCTGATCTGCGGTGAAGGTGCGCTGACCCGCGCCGAACGGACCCCACGACGACGAGCCCCTGGTGTCGACCTCCCACGTCCCGTCGGCACGCTGCGCCAGTCCGTCGACGGTGGTGCGGTCGATGATCGTCGCCCCGTTGCGCTCGGCGAGACCGAGGTAGTTTTTCATCAGCGTGTTCTTCGCGCCCACCCGGCAGCCGGTCATACACGCGCCGCACTCGGTGCAGGCTGTCCGCTCGGGTCCGGCTCCACCGAAATACGGATCCGGCACGGTCTCGCCCGGCACACCCGCCAGGCCGGTCTTGGCACCGAAGAACACGCCGACCGGCGTCGACGTGAACGTGTCGGCCGCACCCATCTGCTCGGCAACAGTGCGCATCACCCGATCCGATTCGGTGACAGTGGGATTGGTGACGACGCCCAGCATGCGTCGAGCCTGCTCGTAATGCGGCGTGAGCTCGGCCTCCCAGTCGGTGATGTGGTTCCACTGGGGGTCGGTGAAGAACGGTGTCGGAGGCTTGTACAGGGTGTTGGCGTAGTTGAGCGAGCCACCGCCGACGCCCGCTCCCGCCATGATCATCACGTGGGCCTGGTGCACGGATAGGTGACAGGGTTAGTCACGCGGCCTGAGGGGCCTCGTGGTTGATGATGGTCTCGAATTC